>JAFMNH010000173.1 GCA_017859335.1 Rhodothermales bacterium
CACCTCGCCCGGATTGGTCTCGTAGGTGTATTTGACCTTGCGGCCCAGCCGCTCGGCGGCCACGCGCTGCACAGGCTGCCGGAAAGCAATCCACTGGCCCGAATGCGTTTCCTGACTCATCAGGTCATGGCGCTCGTTCGCATGCCCCATGGGAAGCACATAGTCGGCAAACCACGCCGATTCATTCCAGGTGGGCGTGAGCGCCACATGGCACTTGATCTTCTCTTCGTCTTGCAAGGCGCGCATCCACATGAATCCGTCCGGGTTGATCCAGAGCGGATTGTAGACGCGGGTGAAGTAGACGTCCACATCGCCGCGTCCTTCTTCCAGGAAATGCGGCAAGAGGAAGGACATTTCGTAGAAGGCCAGCGGCCATTCATGCGGGAGATGCAGCTCGTTCCAGGCGTTGAAGGGCTCGGGCTGATCGAAGGGCTTGGGTACGAATTTATTCCAGCTGTTGCCCGACGTGCCGCCTTCCGTGCCCACGCTGCCCGTGAGCACGTTCAGGAAGAGCAGGCAGCGTGCCACCTGCCATCCACCGAGGTTGCCGATCGAGGCGCTGCGCCACGTGTGGGTGGCCAGACGGCCTTGGCAATCGGCCACGTATTCGGCGGCTTCGCGGATACGCTCGATGGGCACCTGCGCTTCTTCTGCAGCGCGTTCGAACGTAAAGTCCGCATAGAGTGTCTTGAGCAGCGTGTCGAAGGTCTCGAAGTCCTGACGATCCTCTTCAAGATCAAACGTCCCGCTCGCAAAGAGCTCTTTCATCTTCTCCCACACGCCTTCGCCAGGCAGATCGAAGTCCACATCGTCGTAGGGCTTCGTGCGGAAGAATTCGAGCGTATCGCGCCAGTTCACCCAGCGCCGCATGAATTCCTTGTCGTAGCGATCGTTCTGGATCAGGTAGTTGGCAATGGCCAGCAGAACCGTCTGCTCTGAACCCGGCCATGTCGGCAGCCAGGTATCGGACTTCGAGGCCGTGTTCGAGAGGCGGGGGTCAAACGTAATGAGCTTGGCCCCTGCCATCTTGGCCTCCATGATCCGCTGGGCGTGCGGATTGAAGTAGTGGCCAGTTTCAAGGTGACTCGAAATGAGCAGGATGACATTGGCCTTGGCATGATCCGGGCTGGGTCGGTCAAACCCGGACCAGGTGAAGTAGCCGGCGCGCGCTCCACCCGAGCAGATGTTCGTGTGGGAGTTGTGCCCATCCACGCCCCATGCCTGGATACAGCGGTTCGTGTAGCCATCCTCTCCCGGGCGTCCAACGTGGTACATGATGCCGTCGCGCCGCTTCTTGCGCGAGGCGTTCATCTTTTCGCCGATCTCGGAGAGCGCCTCTTCCCAGGTTATGCGTTTCCACTTGCCCTCACCGCGCTTGCCGACGCGCTTGAGTGGGTAGAGGATGCGCTCGGGGTCGTAGACCTGATTGATGGTGGCCGGTCCCTTGGCACAGTTGCGGCCCCTGGATCCCGGGTGCTTCGGATTGCCCTCGAACTTCTTGATGTCAAGCGTCTCGCGGTCCACGTAGGCCAGCAGGCCGCAAGCGCTTTCGCAGTTGAAGCATACCGTAGGCACCAGGGTGTAGTGACGAGCCACCTTCTTGGGCCACTGCTTTCCGTCCCACTCCACCCAGTCCTCCCATTTCTCGACGGGTGGATACTGGCTCATGCGCCCATCCGGGTGCATGACCGTGGTCATGTCAATCTTCTCAGGAGCCCGTTTTGCATCAGTAAACTTCGGCAGGCCGAAAGCCGCCCCGTCTCCCCGGTGATCCTGTGATGTTGAGTCTTTCTTTGCCATGATGGTTGGCCCGAACGCGGGCGATCAGCTGTTGGGGAGTTCCTGGGGAGCGGTGACGTAGGCATGCTCGAAAGCATACAGGCCGACGAGGACCAGCACGCCGGCGATCCATGCCGGATAGAAGCCCATGAAGAGGGGCACGATGTGACCCAGTACGATGGTCACAAGCCAGAAGGAGCGTGCGTACCGCCCCCTGGTAATCATGTGGGCCGCGCGGGCAGCCTGCTCGGAGGCGTGCGGCATACCGAATTCGCCCAGGAGTGTGACGGCCAGATCCAGACCCACGCTGACCAGGAGGGTCGTCTGTACGAGGGCGCCGACACTCGCGTGAAAACCAAGGATGGCATCAAGGATCAGCAGGAAGGCGGCGCCGCCCATGATGGACTGGATCAGCATGTGGATGGGCAACAAGGGACTTTGCCAGAGGTCGCGTCCCTCGGCCTGACCGAAAAGGAACGCGGTGTAGATGGCCGTTCCGATACCGAACGGAATGGCAGGAATCATGACCCACATCCGCCAGTCCAGCGTATCGAACGCGTACCAACCCATCGTCGAGGCCAGCTCACCGGCCCACCATAGCGAAACGAGCCCACTGAAACCGATGAGCAGATACGCGCCGCGCACCAACCAGGAGCGCCACTGCGGCCTGAGGACAATGCGCAGGAAGCGCTCGGGGCGTTCGAGGTCGTAGACCAGGAGCGCGGTCGTAACGAGCAGGAAGAAAAGCGATGCCGAGGAAGCAGCCAGCATGTCGGCGCCTTCGATGGCAATACCGGCAATGGGCCCGAGGAGGGAGAGAATCAGGAACAGACCTGCTGCAATGCCC
>JAFMNH010000006.1 GCA_017859335.1 Rhodothermales bacterium
CGCGTCCGCCATGGTCGCGAATGGCTCTACAGCCCTTCAGGCCATCCATGGCGCATCCTGACAGGATGATGCCAACGGCTCCTTCCTGGAACGTCTCGGCCACGCTCCGGAAAAGCGCATCAATGGAAGGGCGGCATCCGGATTCACGTCGGCCCCGATGTACATGCAGGTGGTGATGATAACCGGCCACCCGTATGCCCATGTGATGGCCACCCGGTGCGAGCCAGATTGTATCGGAATCGAGAAGGTCGTTGTTCGAGGCTTCGACCACGGGGCGTGCCGAGACCAAGGATAACCGCCTGGCCAGCGCAGTGGTGAAAAACCGGGGCATATGCTGGGCTACAAGTACACAGGCCGGCGAAGGAGCGAGCCCTGCGAGGAGATCATTCAGTATGGGGACGGCGCCGCTGCAGCCACCGATGGCAATGGCCGTCGCCGCATCGCTCCGTTGACTGGTGTCCGCATGCAGCCCGTCACGACCTCGTGCCGGATGTGAGCGGACGTGATGGTGCCCTGCGGCCATACGCAGGATCGGTGGCAGGCGCTTTTGTAGATGGCCATCAGCAAAGAGGACATTCGAACCGTTTTCGGGCTTGGTCACAAATTCAGACAGGCCCTCCAGCAGCAAGTCGATGGTCAACTCGGCTCCCCCTTTGCTGCGCGATACCAAGGCGACCACAGGCAGCCCCGGTCGCAGCTCGTGGATGCGCGAGAGCAAGTACGGATCGTTCTTTGATGTCTCCTCCATATCCAGCAGCAGTACATCCGGAGGGTCTTCGGCAATGTTTGCCAGCAGGTCTACACCCTCTGGTGACACAGCCTCACACACCATGTCTCCGGCTGCCTCAAGCACCGAAATGATTTTGTGACGGGCCAGTACATCTGCGTCGGATACAAGGACACGGATCGGTTTCATACCTACACTTTTTTCACGTTGCAATCGAGCATCATGGTACCCAAGCCTCTGCCACGGGGAAAGCCGGATTCCATCCCTGTTCGGTGTAGGTAAATCACGCAGTAGGTCGTCAGGGCCCTGCTCCTGTGCGGCATCCAGGGCCCCACTGGGCGTCGGGACCCTCCCTACAGAGCACCTTCCATGCCGCGCCCAGATGTCTTTAAGGAATGCCCTGTCGCCGTCCCAGTGCTGGGTTGGCTACGATGGAAGGGACACCCTGTCATTCACATGAAGGAAGAGACCATGCACTCCGATACACATTTCGACAATCCCGACATCCGGGACGATCCGATGGAGTACCTTGGCGAAGGCGCCGATCCTGAGCAAAAAGAGGCCGCAGAGCACTACGAACTGGAGGTCACGGACGAAAATGAGCCCATCAGCGAGGCGGACAGGCAAGTCGATGAGTGCTACTACGGCGATGAGTCGAATGACGTGGAGGAGCCGTCACACTGATCCGGCTGCGCTCCCATAACGATCTCGACACGCATCGTGGTCATTGTGCCGTCGCCACCCCCAGAAGGGAGGGGAAGGATGACCCGGTCTTTCTCGGTCGGCACCTGCTGGTCATTGACCGTGCACGATCGTATCCCCGTCTCTACCCCGTCCGGATTCCGTACGCTGATCTCTGCCGTGAGAGCGGTTTCAGGTACATGCCAAGTGATCGTATATCCCTCCCAGGTCTTGGATAGGCAGGGGCGGATGACCAGGCGCCCGCCCTCCTCCACGGAGAGGCCGAGAATGGACTCCAGTACCAACCGATACATCCATCCCGCTGAGCCGGTATACCATGTCCAGCCGCCGCGACCACCATGCGGGGGTACGGCGTAGACATCTGCGGCCAGGGCGTAGGGCTCGACCTGATACCTGTTCTGTCCACCCGGCGTCTTGAGGTGATTGGAGGGAAGGAGCATGTCGATGAGTTCCCATGCCCGGGTTCCCCGCCCCAGGTGTGCAAAGGCCTGGATCACCCACATTGCAGCGTGGGTGTACTGCCCCCCGTTTTCCCGTACACCGGGCACATACCCTTTGATGTACCCGGGATCGTGTTCCGTGCGGTCGAACGGGGGTGTCAGCAACCGGATCAGGCCGTTCTCCGGATCCACCAGGTGCTCCTCAACAGCATCGAGGGCCGTTTCCGCGCGGCTCCTCGGGGCAGCCTGTGTCAATATGGCCCATGCCTGGGACATGGCGTCAATTCGACACTCCATGGATTCTGCGGAGCCCAAGGGCGTCCCGTCATCATAGAAAGCCCGCCTGTACCACCCGCCGTCCCATCCAGCTGTATTGACGGCCTGTTTCAATTCCCGGGCGGCATGTCGATAGGTTGCTGCCCGCTGCTCCTGACCGGCTGCATCGCATATCGGAATGAATCGATTCAGGATATCGTAGAGGAACAGTCCGAGCCATACACTCTCACCCCGCCCTGCATCTCCAACCCGGTCCATGCCGTCATTCCAGTCTCCCGTACCGATGAGCGGCAGGGCATGGACGCCGACGGGAAGGGAACGATCGATTGCGCGAAAACAGTGCTCCCGGACCGATGCCTGTTCGTGGGACGGGGTGGGGGTGAAGTAGCGTTCGTGTTCCTGATCGGTAAGCGGTAACCCCTCGAGGAAGGGCACCACTTCCTCGAGAAGATCATCGTCTCCCGTCCAGCGCAGGTATTCGGAAGTAATCCAGGGTAGCCACAGCAGGTCATCCGAGATCCGGGTTCGAACCCCTCGCCCGGAGGGAGGATGCCACCAATGCTGCACATCGCCCTCGACAAATTGCCGCGCTGCGTGGATAAGGATCTGCCGTCGCGTCCATTCCGGGCCGAGGGCCAACAGGGCTGCCGCGTCCTGGAGCTGATCCCTGAAACCGATGGCGCCGCCCGACTGGTAGAAAGCGGTCCGCCCGAGGAGACGGCAGGCTACGGTCTGGTAGATCAGCCATCCATTCACGACCGCATTGAGGGCCTCTGAGGGTGTCCGGATGACCAAACGGGAACAGAGTGAGGCCCATCTGTCCTTTGCCGCTTCAAGCGTGGCTTCCAGGGCGCCTTCGTTGGACAGTTCCTGGATCAATGTCACGAATTCTTGCTCAGAATCCGTTTGCCCCATGATCATGCTGCAGGTGGTTGATGCATGGGCTGGCAGGGTCAGTTCCACCATGAACGCCGCACAGGGCTCTCTACCGGCCCCGGTCCAACCATCCAGGCGGTGTGTGGAGGTGATGGCTGCAGGCGCTGAGAGATGGCCGTTACGTCCCAGGAATGCGCCCCGGTCCGCCGTCAAGCTCGGAGTGTGAGCCAGGGATCCGGGCAGCAGGGCAGCGCCTGCCGTCAGCTGGGCGAACTCATTGTTGTATGCGTTCCTTGCTACAATGGCATCCGGTTCTTCCAGGCGCCGGGTCACGACGAAGGGAGCGCTTCGTTGCGCCGTCACACCAAGTACCAGTCGGTTGTAGAAGACGACATGCAGATGGCGTGGGGCGTCTGACGTGTTGATCAGGCGCAGGCGGGTGATCTTGATCGGTTTTTCGGGGGCAACAAACCGGGTCGTTTCCTCCCGCATGCCGGCTGCCTCATGCAGGTACGTCGTGTAGCCGAAGCCGTGTCGCACTTCATACGATCCCCCGTCCGGTGCGGGGCCCGGCATGGGCGACCAGAAATCCTTCCTCCGGGCATCACGCAGATAGATGGCTTCCTCAACCGGGTCGGATGTGGCATCGTTGGACCACGGTGTCAGTCTGTTTTCGCGACTGTTCCGACTCCAGGTAACACCACCGCCCCGCTCAGTGGCAACGAACCCGAGCGTATCGTTGGCAATGACGTTGACCCACGGCATGGGCGGCAGTTGGGGGCCCTGTGGGCCGCTCGGCAGGTTGATGACGAACTCCTGGTCGGCTGTGTTGAATTCGCCCAGGACATCCTGGGAGCCGTTGGGTTTTGTCGGCCTGTCTTCCTGCTCTCCGGGCGTACGCCTGTCCCCTGTGCGGGGTTGAAACACGATGGTATTCGTCGCGGCGCCCAGGTCATCTTTCCATTCGATGTCTCCCCTGATGACGACGGCTGCTACGGTGTGTAGCAGGGTCAGATGGGTTTCGGGAATGTCGTCAAGGCGCCTGAGGGACACGGTTCCCTTGGTCGCTTCCACGATCCGACCCGGGACTTCGACGGCGTGTTGGACCAGATCTCCCAGATCATCGAGATAGGATGCCTCGGATTCGTACACGAACAGGATGTCCGTGTTCAGACCCCTGTACTGCCAAAAGGCATGTGCGCGTGCAAGCAGCCTGACCGTATCCAGGTGGGTATCGTCGGGAATATGCGCAACGACGAGGGGTCGATCCCCTGAAATACCATAGGCCCACAGCGCAGGCTGTTGGGCGCGGTTGCGTTCCAGCACTGAGGCCGGAGCTCGAAGTCCGGGATGCCCGAAAAGCAGCGCGCCGCCTATCCGTTGGGCAGTCAATGCCTGCTCAGGACGGAGATCAAAATTATTCAGCTGGATGATTCCGTAGGCCTCGGCCAGATGGAAGGCACGTTCGACAGCCTGCGGGTTGTCATACTGGTCGGCCAGGTATTCGGCCTTGCTTCGCGAGCGTGCCGCACCGGTCGTGAACGTAACCTTGGTGCGTTCCCCTGGTCCTATCACGACCGTGCATGACAGACTCAAGCAGGGATCCAGGACACTGCCCAGTGCTCCATGTATCCCGTTTGCCCCAGAGGCCTGTTGATGGGCTGGCGGGCAGTCCGGACACAGCCGGATGGGGTGTGCCGGGGTACGCCCCCTGCCCAGAAAGGCTTTCCGATCCGTCTCATAGCGCACAGGGTCCGCGGTGTCAGTCTGATCATGGTCTATGAGGCCGTGAATCATCCAGAGTTCGTCCTCTTCGCTTCGACGCGGTCGGCGATGCGCCAGCAGCGTCTGGTGTTCATCCAGATATTCCGTTTGAACGAAGAGATTGTGGAAGGCAGGATGGTCTTCATAGGAGCGTCTCTCCAGCATGGACACGCCGGTGAAACTCGTTATCTCAAGACGCCGCTCCTCCTTGGAATAGTTGGTAAGCGTGACCGTGCGCAACTCCATGTCATCCAGAGGAGAGATGCATACCTCCGTAAACGTTTCTATCCAGTTGTCCACACGGGCCGATTCGAATTTGTTGATGTGCAACCAGGCATCATAACGGTCCGCCTCCTGCTGCACGGGCTGATGTCCTGTTGACCAGAGGGCGTTGCTACAGGTGTCGCGAATGTAGATGAAGAGGCCATCGCCGTCGGCAATCCTGTCTGGTGTGAAACGGGTCAGCTGAACGTCCCCAAGCGCTGTATATCCTGTTCCGGCTGCCGTAATACACGTGTGCAGTCGGCCATTGGTCAGGAAAAGGGCGTGGGGCGTGTCTGCATCGACGCCCGCACGCGGAATATGGGTGACGGCTGTCTCGACGTGGGAAGTATCCCTCGGCTCCCGCTGCGCAGAGACAGCATGCACGGTTGTCAATTCGATGACATCAGGCAGTTTTTCCTGTAGAAGCAGCTCGACCGAACGCACGAGGGGGCTGGCATGGAAACGGCGTTGCATCCCATTACCGAAAAGAAGATTGCAGATGGCCAGCAAACCCATCCCCTGATGGTGCGTCATGTAGGAATAGACGATAGCCGGGATACCGCCAGCACCTGTCCGTTCGCGGGTGTAATCCACGGCCTCATAGTAACCCATCGAGCCAAGCAGCCCCGCCTTGCTAAGTACCCTCATGTTCTCGAGGGCGCTTTCTGGATCCACAGCCAGCGAAAGCAACGTTGCATACGGCGCAACGACATAGTCCTGGGCAAGCCCTCGCTTCAACCCGAGTTCGGGTACGCCGAAGGCGCGGTACTGATAGTCCATGTCCAGATTCAGCATGCCGTATCCGCTTTCCGACACACCCCAAGGCAGTTGATGCTCACGTCCCCGATGAATCTGGGCCTTGACGGCATGGGTATAGGTCTCATCGAGCAGGGAATGTTCATACCGCTTCATGAACAACAGGGGCATCAGGTACTCGAACATGGTGCCTCCCCAGGACACCAGAGCACGGCCACTGCCAACCTCAGTCAAGCGACGGCTCAGATGGAACCAGTGTCGGGCGGGCAGGTCTCCTCGGGCAATGGCCAGAAACGAGGCCACGCGGGCCTCGCTGGCAAAGAGGTCATAGGTTGCATGATCGCGTGCCATGCGGTCCTCATTGAAGCCGATGGTCAGCAGGGAGCGGTCGGCATCAAAGAGAAAGCCGAACTCCATCGGTCGGATAAGGTCATCACACAGCCCGATCAGCACCTGCGTCGACTCGGTCAACCCGTCCATGATGCCTTTCGGGGCGTCCCCGAAGGCGCGCAGGTGGCGCGCCGGCTGCCGGCTCCAGTAGGCCAGGTCTCCGGACACATCGTCCTCTTGCAGTGGCATCAGGGCGCTTTCAAGCTGATCGGCCCGCACCAGCCATTGCTCACGCTCAAGACCCCTGGCCTCCCCGGAAATCGTACGCATGAGTTCATCGATCTGGGTTGTGATTTCCTCCAGAAGTGGCGTTCCCAAGCGGTCTGCACGTGTTTCTACCTCCTCCTTGAGCACCTCCAGTATGTCTGTAAGGCCCTCCTCGGGGTGCGAGATGGGTCCGGGTGGTCCGCCGGCTATGCTCATCTCAATCAGACCCTGCCGGAGCACGATCAGTGAGGCCAGCAGATTTCCTGAGTCCACGGTCGAAACATAGCGGGGACGCAGGACGGATGCGTTCCTCGTGTCGTACCAGTTATAGAAATGGCCCCTGTAGCGATCGAGTCGTTGCATGGATTCGAGCATATGGCCAAGCATGGACACGGCACGCTGGTGCGTCAGGTATCCGAAATCAACGGCCGACAGCACGGCCAACAAGGCCAGTCCCATGTTGGTCGGCGACGTTCTGTGTGCGATGCCCCTCGACGGCTTGACCTGCAGATTGTCCGGTGGTAGCCAGGGTTCAGGGGGTCCGATGGTACGATCGAAGTAGGCCCATGTCCGGCATGCCGTCATTCTCAGTAATCGGAGATCGGCTTCGGGCAAGACGGTTGTCCGTGTGCGATGTGGCCGACCCAGAGCCCAGGTCAGGACGGGAGCAGCCAGCCAGGCCATCATGAAGGGGAGGGTCACGATCGGCATCCCCCAGCCGGTCATCAGGGAGGTGGCGCCCCATATCAAGGGTAGAGCCGTATTGGGCCACATACGGCCAAGTTCAACCGGAATCCCCGATGGGAGCCCGATCTCAGCCTCCCAAGCCGTTTTCCACTCCAGCCGCCGCTTGCGTGAAACAAGACTCCTCCAGAGGGTCCGCAGGATGGCGTCGAGGGCCACACGAGCCATATCCGGTAAAACAGCCGCCGTGAGGGCCGCGCGAGCCAGATTCATGCGCGTCTCCAGGCCGAAGGATGACAGCTTCCGCCTGCCCGGTCCGCGCGTCGGTCGGGTCAGCAGGACAGTGGTGGTTCCCAGAAGCACCGGCAGGGCTAGTAACGCCATACCCAGAAGTGTCCAGTAAAGGGCCAGGCCCGGCAAAGCAACCCAACCAAAGAGCAGAAAGATGAGCATGGCCGGGGCGGAGAGGGATCTTCGCAGGTTATCCAGCATCTTCCAACGCCCCATGGCCGGAACCCGAAGATCAGATCGTCCCCGTATCCAGGGAAGCAGCTGCCAGTCCCCCCGAATCCATCGATGCAGCCTGCTTACATAGGCAGCGTAGGTTGATGGATAGCTGTCAAAGAGTTCCACATCGGTCACGAGCGCTGTCCTCAGAAACGAGCCTTCGAGCAGATCGTGGGACAACACCGCATTTTCGGGGAATGCCCGGTCGAGCAGATCCCGGAAGACCTCTGCGTGGTAGAGTCCTTTACCGGTGTAAATACCCTCTCCGAACAGATCCTGATAGACGTCGGAAACAGCTGTCGTATAGGGATCAAGACCGACATGACCCGAAAAGAGCCGCGCAAACATCGTTTTTCCGGCTTCTTCCGGGACAATGGAGATACGTGGCTGCAACACAGCATGACCGCGGTGGATGGCACGTTTCCCTGTGCGTTTGTCCGTACCAACCACCGGAATGTTGAACGGGTGGGCAGCTGTTCGTGCCAGATCCCGGGCCGCCCCGCTCGGCAGGCGCGTGTCTGCATCGAGGGTAATGACATACGGAATGGGGCCTGAGCGGACAAAGGCCTCAAATCCCCCTTCGATCAGGGTAAAGGACGAGGGCGCCCCTGGATCTGCCAGCAGCCGGTTGAACTCTTCCAGTTTACCCCGCTTTCGCTCCCACTCCATGAATACACCCTCCGATGCATTCCATTGCCGGGCGCGGTGAAGCAGGAAAAACATGTTTCCATGCCCATCGTCATACCGCTTGTTGACGTCCCGTACGGCCGTCACGGCAGCCTCGAGGATCTCCGCATCACCCGGCATATCGGAGGCAGGGGCATCCGGTAAACCGGTCAACAAGGCAAAGCGAACGTTGGGGTCAGCGTTTGCCACAGCCCTGATCTCCAACTGTTCGACTTGCTGCCGGGCATGCTCTGCGGAGGCAAGGAGTGTGGGAACGACCACCATGGTACGATGATCATCCGGAATACCCTCCGCAAATGCCATACGAGGCAGGCTTCGTGGTGGAAGCACCAAGGAAAGGATCCAGTTCACGAGTGCTGTGGTCAGATCCCAAGCCGGTAGAGCGGCCACCATGGCCGCCGCGGCGACAAGCCAGGGCCATGGCGTCGTGGTCAGCACCATCCACATGGGCAGGGCGAGCACGGAGAGAAAGATCAACAGGCCCATACTGAAGTAGACGGGAGCGGGGTGCCGCTCAGTCCATCGCCGGGCGCGA
The DNA here is from genome assembly GCA_017859335.1 of Rhodothermales bacterium. Lineage (GTDB taxonomy): Bacteria > Bacteroidota > Rhodothermia > Rhodothermales > UBA10348 > JAAZVD01. Next base: position 8,816 of record JAFMNH010000006.1, read on the forward strand.
ACGCCAAGCGGGGGGCTATATCCGATGAGGTCTTCAAGGCGCTGTCGACAGGGCTCGAAAAGAGTCCACCCCACGTGTTGGTCCTTGGGCACGTGCGTGCAGCTAGCACCATTCTCGGCCAGTTGCAACAGTTGGCGTGCTACATCGAATTCGGATACATCGGAGTATTCGGCAAGATGCTCCACCTGTGAGCGGTACCGATCTCTTGTTCTCGAATCCATGTGTGGGTACACCCCTGACGGGTCGAGGCGAAGTGTTCGCTCCACCACCGAGAGGTCTTCCACGAAATGCGTCCAATCCGTCTCTGATGTCGAGCGCAGTGACGTGATGGCATTGGCAATACTGACCTGCCGTTCGGATTCCTCTTTCGTGTAGGCTTCCAGCACCTGCTCGGCTGATGTATGGCGCTCGGTGAACGCCTCATTGAACCACTCTCGCTCCTTTTGTGACAATCCCCGTGCCGTATCCAGGGATCGGGAAACCTGCGCAAGGAATAAGTCCACCTCGAAGAGCGGATGCTTGGTTATGGCTTCCAGGCCACGTCCGAAAGACGATCCATCCGTCGGGACGGGCGATTGGTCTGCCTCTTTTTCTTCCTCCACTATGCGCCTCGTCACCTGCTCGACCGCATCCCGGATCTCATGCGATGTCAGGATTTCCCGCGAGAGACCCTCGAGGCGTTCGATCATGACGATCCGGATCATGATGGGAATGGCCCAAAGTTCGCACAGGGCCAGGAAGTCCACGTCCTGATAGGCGTTGACAAAGCTGCCGAGCACGGCCTCGTCAATGACATTGTCTGTACTATCTGCCAGATCCGAGACGATCTGGAACACGCGGGGAAAGCCGCTCAGGGGTCCTGAACTCAGCTTGGGAAGTTTTCGATAGAAACCCTTGGTAAGGTGCTCCCGGATGCGCAGGAACTGCTCGCGGATGATGTAATGATTATCCAGGATCCAGTCTGCTGCAGGGAGCATGGTCTCTCCACTGCGCGCTGCTCCAAGCAATACATCATACACCCGGTCCAGGTCATCGCGTGATGCATCCAGGTGGTCTGTGAGTGGCTTCGATGGGTGGAAGGCAAGTGCCCCTGGTGTGACGTGTGCCTCGGCCAGCAGCCTGGCGTGTGAGGCCCGCTGCTCAGCGGTGAGTGGTCTGGATTCATGGCGTCTCATGGCTCTCATTCACCTCCTCGCTCCTTGGCTTGCCGATGTACGCTCCCCTGATGGCATGCGCTTCCGGCCCACCACCGGATCGTGGATTCCCCTCAAGATGGAACTGCATAACCATCAGGGCCGCTGCTCCACCCAAAGCGTGGCTCGTTGCAGTAAGGCTGTGGACGTCTCGAGCGAGAGCTTCTGCTTGATACGTCCTCGATGCGATTCCACGGTTTTCGGACTGATGAGCAATGCGTCGGCAATGTCCTGGATGGACATCCCCTCGCCGATCAATTCGAAGACTTCCAATTCCCGGTCACTGAGCTGGTCGATCTCGGATGATGCCTGGTCGGGACGACCTTTCTTCATCTTTTGGAACTGGCTCAGAATCCGTGTACTCATCTGATCACTGAGGTAAAACCCTCCTCGCAGAACACGGCGTACCGCCTCGACGATCGTGCGGTCGACCTCGGACTTCATTACATATCCGCGTGCTCCCGCATGAATGGCCCGTTCGCTGTAAATGGTCTCATCGTGTGTCGAGACAACCAGCGTAAGCAGGTCCGGCATTTCGGCAAGCAGGTTCTTGATGAGTACGATGCCGTTCATGCCACCAAGTGAGATATCCACAATCATCAGGTCAGGACGATCCCTTCGGGCAATATCCATGGCTTCCAGAGCGGAGCCTGCTTCGCAGCAGACACTCAAGTCTGGTTCTGATTCGATGAGAAGCCGATACCCCATGCGCATGACAGGGTGATCATCCACGATCATGATGCGTTTCATTGTGTCACCTGTTCAGTGGTAAACGGCATACGACGGAGGTACCACCCTCCATCACCGGGTTGATGGACAGAGAGGCATGAATGAGGCCAGCCCTGTATTTCATGATCTGAATTCCCATTCCGGTGCCGGAAAAGGCTGCATCCGGCAGACCGTCTCCAAAGTCCCTGACCCGCAGGGTGAGCGTATCATCTGCGAGATTCAAGGTTACCTCCAAGCGCTCCGTGCCTGAATGCTTCATGGCGTTCATGACAGCCTCGTGGGCAATCCGGTACAGCTCTGAGGCAATGGAGGGCTCCAGGGGAGGCAGTTCATGTGGGCAATCGAGGTAGCACTCGATAGTGGCCATCCTTCCTACGTGGTGCATCAGGTCGCGCAGGGCCTCTTCCACCCCCCAGGCCTCCAGATTGACAGGGCTCAGTCCCTGGGCCAGTGCGCGTGCCCGTTCCGCCCCGGAGCGCGCCTGATCCACCATGTATTCGATCGTGCCAGCAGGAATCCGGTAATCAGGGTCCGCGCTCCGTTGCTTCAACAATCCCCGGCCCATGAGAGCAAGACCGCTGAACATGGAAGCCAGGTGGTCGTGGATATCCTGCCCTATGTGCTGACGCTCTTCTTCGCTGATGCGAAGCACATCCTGCTCAAGATTCCTGCGCCGGCTGATATTGTGCACCACGATGATCCATGACCCTTCCGGTCCCCACCTGACACGGCGTACCGTGATCTCGGCCGGGAAAGTGCTACCGTCCGCGTGGTGACATGCCATCTCACAGGAGAGAGGTCCGGACTGCTCGTCGACCGTTTCCAACGCGCTCATGTCGCAGGAATGATCGGGGTCGGAATTGGAGAGGAGTCCTTTTATGAGGACCCCCGTAATTGCCTTTGAAGGACGTCCAAACATGATGCCTGCATTCGAATTGGCAGCCCTGATCAGACCGTTTTCTGCCACCAGGAGGACGCCGTCGGGAATACACTCAAGAATGAGTCGGGCCTGGTCGAAAAACCGCGTAGACTGATCTATTGGGTGCACATAGTGCACAAGCTCCTGGGCGCGTATGAGGACGGACTCCTCGTCCGTGTTCTGTATCGGTAACACGCGGATCTCGAATGGATCTCCGTTACTCTTGATGAGACATGACTCCAGTTCGAGGCTCTGTGTGATATGGGCAGACTTCCCGTTTCCTTGCAGGTGTGACCCGGATGGGCCATGACTGATATGGCCGTCATGGTCCTTTTTGTGGATATTCCGGTCATGGGTGTCAACCGACTCATTCTGAGGCCTGTGCTGACTCTTGAAGAACAAGGTGAAAGGCATCTTGACTACACAATTGATAAAAAAAATCAACGAGGGGCCTTATTCGCTACCGAAAGATCCATGTCCTTCGGCGGAAAGGACAGGAGGGTCACCCCTATTATCGTGTCAGAGAAACCCGCATACGGAAAATGCATCATTGCCAGGCGGATCAGCGGGGTGATTACCCCCCACTCGATCAGATTTTGACGTACAGCGCTGATGCATGTGGAGTAGGACCTTGGCTCGGTTCACCAACCATGAATAATGCCTTCAGGAGGTACCGATATGCCTGATATGTCACACCTACGCCCCTTGCTGCCGGTCCGCAGCGGTCTGAGCAGGGAGATCGATCGTCTTTTCGGCGATTTCTTCCCTTCGTTTGCTGAGCGCGAAACCGAGGAGGCACCCGCCTTGTGGTCACCGCGCCTGGATATGTCCGAGAAAGACAAGGAATTCCTGATTACGTTGGATCTGCCAGGTATTCCGAAAGAGGACGTGGCCGTTCACGTGGAGGATCATCAGCTGACCATAAGCGGAGAAAGGAAGCAGGAGTCCCATGAGGAGACGGAGAACTACTTGCGTATGGAACGGTCCTATGGCCGCTTTTTTCGCAGTATTCCGATGCCCAAAAATTCCGTTACCGACAAGGTGAAAGCGGAATTCAAGAATGGAGAGATGCGGATTCACATCCCAAAGGAAAAAGAAACAAAACCACGCAAGATCTCCATCGATTAGGGAGAAGGAGGATCGAGGGAAAGTGAAGAGGGGCGGGCCGGTATCTACCGGCCCGCCCCTCTTTCCATCGAATGTGGCTGTCGGGAAAGGATTTTCAGTACCGAAAGAGGGCCGTGGCAGGTACATGGCCGGGAAGCACCTCATCTCCGACAATGTAGACATCGCCACCATTGTCCAGCGTTCGAGCCAGGATACGATCCAGCAGCTGCGTCTCATCTGCGCTCTGGATGGGAGTCAGGCTTTTCTGTCCATCAGAGTCGGGACGCCCCGTAATGTCATCTTCGGATCGGACGAAGAGTGTCTTTATCCTGCGTTCCTCTGCAGCGTCCGCCATTCGTTTCAATACCGTCGAAACCCGGTTTGAGGCATGTCCCCTCACGATACTCAGCTCCTCGAGGGCCCGCCTCTTCGAGCGTTCCTGATACGCAGACAAGAGGGGCCAGACCTGATCGTGCAGATCCGAGAGGGACAGATCCCTTGGATTACGCATTAGCGCTTCCTCCAAAAGGAAAGGATACTGATTCACCTCCCGATACTGCCCGACGAGGGTAGGTGGTCCAACCAGGACAAGGGGCGCCTGCGAGGATCCGATGCTATGCCGGACCCCGTTTTCAAGCTGTCTCAGGTATTCCATGGTGCGCATTTTGGTCAGCGCGCGATCAGCGGCCTCACCGTGCCCATGAAAGACGACAGAGCCCCCGTTGCTGAAAGGAGTTTTTGGCGTACCCGTGTGTATTTGCAGGTAGGGCTGTTGGACGTCGTACCGCGTTACGTCGGTCAGACTGGTTGGTGTGTTTGCCAGGTCCCGTACCATCATCTGGTAGCGCGAGCCCTCAAAGAGGCGCGTGCTGTTGCTACTGAGTGTCAGGACAAAAAAGTGGCCGTTGGTATCCATGACACGGATGAGTGGAGCGACATGGAATGTGTCCCCCACACTGAGGAATTCCGCTACAGTGATGGGCAATCGGTACCAATAGGTTTCCCCAGGAGCCATGAACACAGCGAGTGTCTCTGCCTGATGGCGCCAGAATTCGGCGCTGTTTCCCAACAACCACTGCGCCTCTGACAGGACGTCACCGGTTGCAACCTCCGGTGCCACGGCAGCCAGCTCCTCGGCAGCCGTGGCCAAGAGATTCCTGAAACGAAGGCGATCGTGTCGCTCTTCCTGGCGCACACGGTGGGTAGGCATGAAAATTGAAACACATGGGCCGCTTCGTGTGCGGCACAGCATGGAGATATCAGCGGGAGAGATGAGATCCATCTCGGAGTCGAGCAGATTTTCCATTGTATTGAACGTCTGTTTTGGAGCCGATACTTGCGCAGGTGGGCGTCAGAATCCGTTTCACCACGCAACGGAGCGCGGGAGACAGTTGGTGGGCGGCGCCTCTGGCGCCGCCCACCCGCTGATCACACCATCTCCCTATTTCAGGTACGTCAGGGTTTTGGTCAGGCTCTGCGTATCCGTCATCAGTCGATAGACGTAGGTGCCACTGGGCAGGTCCTCGGCATGGAAGGTTACCGTGTGTCGGCCGGCTGCCTGCATGCCATCGACAAGCACGGCAACCTCCGCGCCAACCATGTCAAAGACGGTAAGCCGGACGTAGCTGCTCTCGGGCAGATCGAATCCGATGGTAGTCTCCGGATTGAACGGGTTCGGGTAGTTCTGGCCGAGTGACACATACATGGGAAGCTCGGATGCCTCTCCCACTCCCGTCAGGGCTCCCCGGATCATGCTGCTCGTCGTAATCTGCGACATGATCTGCTCCTGACCGTCCGAGACCATGACCCGAAAGTAGACCGTTGTGGCTTCATTCAGGTCAACTCCCATATTGGTCAGTGCAGCTGCCAGGTCGCCTTGGCGGTAGCGGAACATCGTTTGCTGTCCCAGATCCTCTTCGTACACCATGTTCTGTGCTTCAAACATCACAGACGTCGAAATCTGCAGGGTGTAGCCAAGCTCATCCCCGTCAATATCCGTGGCATCTGGCCACTGGATCTCGAGCTCGAGATCCGGATCCCCGACGAGCGTGATTTGCTCTCCATCGGCAGGAGATACCAGCCAATCACTGTCGGGGAAGTAGGGCGGATCATTGACGGCTGCAACCTCTACAGCAACCTCTGCCGATGCCGTCCACACACCGTCCGTGACGGTGTAGGAGAAGGTGTCCGTACCGAAGAAGTTCGGCGCAGGCGTGTAGGTCAGCGCGCCGTCTACCAGGAGTGCCACCTGTCCATTGGAGGGCTGTGTGAAGGCATGGACGGAGAGGGCGTCACCGTCCGAGTCCGTGTCGTTCGACAATACGTCAATCCGAAGGGGTACATCCTCGTCGGTTGCCGCCGCATCGGCCATCGCCGCAGGCGATACGCCTACAGGAAGGACTGTGACGGTTACAGTCGCCTCATCCATGGATGTGCCATCTCCGATAGTGTAGGAGAAGAGATCTTCGCCCATGAATCGGGCCTCTGGGACGTAGCGGACCATACCGTCTCCGAGGAACGTTGCCCTTCCCGATGACGGTTGCACCAGTTGTACGAGATGAAACGCCCCATCCGGGTCGTAATCATTGGCAAAAATGTCGATGTCAATGGCATCGCCAGCCAGCGTTTCGACCGTGTCGTCCCGGGCCTGCGGTGGATCATCGGTTGGCTGGACCGTCAGGGAAACGTCTGCAGGAGAGGACACCGCCTGCCCGTCGGTCACGCTGTAGGAGAAGAGATCCGATCCATTGTAATCGGTATCCGGGGTGTACCGCAGCGTCCCGTCTCCGAGGTCCTCGACGGTGCCGTGGGTGGCTTCAGACACACTGGCCAGCATCAGGGGGTCCCCATCCACGTCGTAATCATTGTCCAGAACCCGGATGATCACGGGGGTATCTTCATCCGTCGTGACGGCGTCGCTCAGGGCCACAGGCGTCTGGTTGCTGCGCAGGATGGGTGCACCGTCATCGACCAGGATGCCGTTGGCCTGCAGATCATCATCGCCTCGTGCACCGTCGACATAGATCAGTCGGATCATGCCCGGTTCGATGATGGCCCCTGTCAGGCCATCGTACCAGAAGTCGTACCAGTGGGGGGCGGTAGCATCTTCGGTCGGACCGTAGCGCATGAACCCTGTCACATCCACCCCCTCGGGAACGATCAGGGTGGTCTCGAACAGGCCGCCCGGCTCGAGGCCTTCTACCGTGAAGGAGAAGAATCCAAGTGGGAACGACCCTTCAGGGGCCGTGGATGGGCTCGGGTTGTCCGTGGATTGAACCCTGGTGAGTGTCAGGTTGTCTGGAACCTCCAATGTCAGGTAGGCACCAGCATTGGGGCCATAAGCGATGGGGAAGGAAGCAACTGTTGTCTGCTCAGCATCCGGAATGCCATCGTTGTTGCCATCGCCGCCGTTGGGCGCGCCCGCCTCGATGTCATCATCCACACCATCGCCATCAGGTCCCAGCCCAAGGACCGTTACCGTTATGTTTCCCATATCCGTAGCTCCGAAAGCATCGGCTACGGTGTACTCGAAGACATCCTCGCCCTCGAACGATGCGTAGGACGTGTAGGAGACAGCTCCATCAGCTGTGATGGAAACGGTGCCGCCTGTTGGATCGGTCAGGGAAACGAGACGGAGATCATCGTCGTTGGCGTCGCTGTCGTTGGCCAAGACATCGATCACGATCGCGTCGCCGGCAAAGAGCCGAGCCGTGTCATCGGTCGCAACCGGGGCTGCATTCTGTACAAGAACGCTGACCTGCCCCTCTGCGACATCCAGGCCATCGGAAATTCGATACGTGAACGTATCCGTACCGATGTAAGCTGTCTGCGGCGTGTACAGAACGCGTCCATCTGGTGTGATCTGGGTCGAGCCGTGCTCGGCGGTCGACACATGCTGCAGTGTCAGGACGTCACCGTCCGGGTCACTGTCATTGGCCAGGACGTCGATTTCCACGGCAACGCCCCGAGGCGTCTGCACGTTATCCGGTACAGCGATAGGCACTCCGTTCGGCTTGACCGAAATGGAGAAGGTCTGCAGTCCGGAGACACCGAAGATGTCGGTTGCACTCAGCTTCACATCGTGAACCCCAACGGATCCTTCGCCCGGCAGCCCGTAGAGCAGTCCGGTGCCGTCCCCATTGTCCTGGAAGGAAGCCCACACGGGTAGTGTCGGCGCGCTGAGCGTCAGTTGGTCCCCGTCACTGTCTACGGCCACAACAGGATATTCATAGCGGATGCCTGCCCTTGCGACGGTAACAGGGCTGCTGGTGAATTGGGGCGCGGCATTGACGACCACCGCCGCGCCATCGGTGACCGTGGCGTCAACGCCTAGTCGGTCGAAGGCAAACGAGGTCACGTCGAGCGCCGACGTGCCGGCCTCGGCAAGGGTGCCTTTGAGGTAAAGAAGGGTTCCGTCTCCCTCCAGATAGGCGTCTTCCGCATCCTGAACAAAAATGGACTGCGCCGTGGGATAGGAAACCTGCGGCGACCGACCAGCGGACAGCGTGCCAGCTGTTGAAATTCCGGAGACGGAGATGACGGAGCTGTCCCAGGAGAGACCGAAGGTATATCCCGCTACTTCGAGTCCCGAAAGATCATCTACCCTGACAGGAATCAGCACGAATGCGCCTGGGCGATCGCTTACATCGCCAACCGTAACACCGATCTCAGCAATCTGATCGGTGGCCGAGGCGGACCCGGCTCCCAACGTTGCTGATACCTCTGGGTTGTCAAAGGCGAACTCGTTCCAGGCAAGCTCTGTTGTTCCGGCGTCCCCGAACATGCCATTCAATCGAAGCAGCGTCCCCGACCCGGACAGAGGCGATGCGCCAGCGCCAACGACACGGAATACGCCTCGAGAAGGGCTGTTGGACATCGTGGTCAGATCGTCAGAGAGCGTCCCCGACGTGGCAATGCCCGTGAATTCGATCACATCGGGATCGTAGCTGATTTCGAGCTGGTAGCCCGAGACGTTACGGCCCGTCATATCCCCGACAACGATATCGAGTGTGACGGGAGAACCCACCAGACCGTCTATATCCGGCAGGGAAACAGTGATTTGTGCAGAAACCGATCCTGCCGTCCCCAGGGCGAACATCAAGGCGATGCAGGCAAGTCCGGGCAGGTTGAAAAAGCGATTGGCAAACATGGTAATACCTCTTTTGGGGATTTTGTCATCTGAGCTTCGTCGAAGTGTGCCATCCCGGAGGCGCTCCACCGGAGCGGATCTCCGGGATGGCACACGTGTGTCGACGTTGGGCACCGAAGCCCTACTTGACCAGCATCATGGTGCCGGTCATGACCTTGTCTTCCGTTACGACCTGGTAGATGTAGACGCCGGTTGGCCAGTCTCCTGCCGCCACGGTGACGTCGTGGACGCCTGCTGTCTGTCTGCCCGAGAAAAGGGTTGTGACTTTCTGGCCGAGCACGTTGTAGACGTCAATCCGAACATCCACGGTCGCAGGCAATGCGTAGCGTATCGTGGTTGAGGGATTGAAGGGGTTGGGATAATTACCTTCCAGCCGGTAGGAGGTTGGAAGCGGATCATCCGATACCGCTTCGATGGGGCGCATGGCGCCCTCTGCCGTCTGCAGGGTACCCTTGATCGAGTGGATACCTTCTCCGGTGACTTTCAGGATCAGGCGCCCGAATTCTCCCGATTCCACCGGTTCAAGACCGACGGCTGCCATCATCACCCGGCCGTCCTGGTCGTTGCGCATGACCATCCATTGTTCCGGCAGGTCCAGGTCCATGGATGCCACCGCTACGTGCGATGCATCAAAGGTCAGGTCCAGCTCGAACCCGGTGGTGGATCCGGCCACGAGAGGAATGATGACTTCGTGCGCCTCGGCGTCATCCAGGATGGGGCTGCGACTTTCGCTGCTGTTCTTGGCAGCCACGGCCGGCTGCTCGGCAACGCACGCCTCGTCTACAGGGAAGCATTCGATGGATCGAACGATGTAGCGCAAGAGGGTGACGACGTCCGAAACGTTGACGCTGCCTTCTCCGGTTACATCGGCTGCCACCGAGATCTCCGCATCGATCTGCACGATGTAGCGCAGCATGGTGACGGCGTCAGCCACATTGACCGATTCGTCCGCATTGGCGTCTCCTGTCCGTCGGCCGGTCGTCACGCGCAGCCGGAAGGTTGTCTGCGCAGTTTCCGAGCCGTCCGTGACGATCAGTGTCACGTCGGAGAATCCGTGTCTGTTGGGCTCAGGATTCAGTGTGACGCTTCGATTACGCCCCATCGTTCCCTCGAGAAGGATACCAGAGACGGGGAGCAGGTTCTCGTTCGAAGAGGTGGCCGAGACCGATACCTTCCCGGGAGTAACCGTGAACGCAATGGGTCCGACGGGTACGCCGACGCCTGTTTCCTGGTCAGCGATGGCACTGATGCCCAACTCATCCGTGTGCGGCGCGGAGAGCAGGACCGTGGCAACATCGGATTGAAGTACACCATCACTGGCCACATACGTGAAGAGCAACTCTTCTACATGCTCTACCGAAGGCGTATACCGGAACGAGCCGTCCGCCTCAAGCACGAGTTCGCCAGCGGCGGGTGGTGCAACGAGCTCTGCCGTAAGCGGGTCGCCATCCGGATCCCAGTCATTTGCGAGCACGCCATTCTCAGCGTTGATCACGAGGACCTCGAGATCGACCAGCTCATAGACGTCGTCCACGGCAACCGGTGTGCCGGCTGCGACCACGGTAACCCGGAATGTCGTAGCACTACTTTCCAGGCCATCTGATACCGTGATCGTAACGTTCGCTGAGCCGGTTTCCCCGCTGACGGTGTAGAGTGTAGCGGTACGGCTTGCATCGCTTCCTTCGATCACGATCCCGACCGGGGGAAGCAAGGTTGGGTTGTCTGACTCGGCCTGGATGTGCAGGGCGTTCAGGTCGGTATCCGCATCGGCCACTGTGAAGGGCACCACGTACGGTCCGGAGCCGGCGTGCACCGTGCGATCCGCAACGGACGTGATGTCAGGCGCGTTCATACTCTGAACCTCCAGGTCAAACTGCATCTGATCGCCACCGGAGGCGGTAGCAATCGTGATCGTTGCGAGACCCATTTCCCCAGCTGTTGTCTGCAGCGTTACGGTCCGCTGACGGCCCTTACCACCCAGTGTGATGGATGTATTGGGTACGAGCGCCTGGTTGCTTGAATTGGCAATCAAACTGGCATGACCCGGGCGGACGGTAAAGGAAAGGGGACCTACCGTTTCGCCGGATTTGGCCATCTGGTCGGGAATTTGACTGATGGCTGCGGCGTGTTCCAGTGCCAGGGTTACCGTGGCTGTTTCGGAAGTCAGAGACCCGTCAAAAGCCTGATAGGTAAATGTCAGCGGTTCCTCTTCTTCTCCGCCCTCGGGAGGAGAAGACGACAGTACACCAAGGTCGGCCTGCGGCAACACATCGGTCTCCGAGGGGAGGGCATCGTGGGAGTGCTCATCAACCGGCACGTAGGTGAACGAGCCGTCTGGATTCAACGTCAGGGTGCCCGTGGCCGGTGGGTCGACCAGGATAGCCGTCAACGCGTCACCATTCGGATCGGAGTCGTTGGCAAGTACGCCACTGGCGGCGTCGACGACCAACGTCTCTCCCTCGGCAGCCGTGTAGATATCATCTACGGCTACAGGGGGCTGGTTGGCCGCACCTACCGTCAGATTGAAGGTCTCGCTGGCTGTATGACCATCCTCATCCTCGACGGTAATGGTAACCTGAGCAGAGCCGAAGGCATCAGCGGCCGGAGTCAGCGTGATGGTTCTGTCCGTCCCCGAGCCCCCCAGGTCAATGTTCGCATCCGGTAGCAGCGTCTGATTCGACGAAACAGCGGTTACGGCCAGATTCTCCGCAGCTGTTACAGCATCCGACACCGTAAATGAGACAGGACCAACTGGCGTGTTTTCCAGTGTTTCCTGATCAGATATCGTGCTGATCGTCGGTGCATCGACGGCAGTTACCGTCACCATGAAGGTCTCGCTCGCCGAGAGTTCGCCATCAGATACCGTGACCGTTACAAGGGCCGTACCTGCAGCATTCGGGGCGGGTGTCAAGGTAATGGTTCGCTCGGCCGTCGATCCACCCAGCGTTATTGCGGCATCAGGAATGACACCCTGATTGTCAGAGACCGCCGTGACGATCAGATCCGCCGAGGCCGTCTCCACGTCGGCCACGAGGAAGGTGATCGGACCCACAGCCACATCCTCCGCTGTCGTCACATCTGCAATCTCCGAGATGGTCGGTGCGTCGTTGACGGCACGAACCGTTATCGTGAAGGAGGTGCTTGCAGACAGACCGTCCTCATCCCGAACCGTTACCGTTACGCCCACTGTTCCGGAGGCGTATTTCACCAGTGTCATCTTCATGACACGCATGTCACCGCCACCGTGGAAGGCTATGTTTTCGTCCGGCAGCAGGGCCTGGTTGTCGCTCACGGCCGTAACCGTCAGTCCCTCTCCGTGGGACATGTCATCCTTGACCTGGATACCGGTAATTTCCACCACATCGCCCTCGTCGGCCGCCTGATCATCGATCGCAGAGATCGTCGGCGGCATATTCTCACCGATCAGGATGCTGACCGTGGTGATAGCGGAGGTAAAGGTGCCGTCAAACGCCTGGTAGGTGAAGACGATGGTGGACTCGCCGACATTGGGATCCTGCACGTAGCTGAAGGATCCATCCGGATTGAATGACAGGGCGCCGTGCTCAGGCGGTGCAACGAGCTGTGCGGTCAGCGCATCGCCATCTACATCCGTGTCATTGGCCAAGACGCCTTCTTCCGCTGACACGATGAGCACAACGTCGTCCGCAACGCGATAGCTGTCTTCGGTAGCCGATGGCGGCGTGTTTTCAGCGCTTACTGTGAGGACGAAGGCAACGCTGTTGACGTTTCCATCGCCGTCCTCTACGGTCAGGGTAACCGTCGACTGCCCCCAGACACCCGGCGCAGGTGTCATCGTGATGGAGCGATCCTCGGCAGCGCCAGCGAGTTCAATACCCCCATCCGGCAGAACCGTCTGATTCGATGAGGAAGCCGACACCATCAATTCAGATGCCGGCGTCACGGTATCAGTAATGGTGAAGGCAACAGGTCCGAGCGGCGTATCCTGGGCCGTCACCTGGTCGGCAATGGCGCTGATGACCGGCGCATCCACCGCGCTAACGGTCAGGAGGAAGCTGGTGGATGTGGTCAGCTCGCCATCGGAAACGTAGAGCGTGACCGTCGCCAGTCCTGCCTGGTTTGCAGCCGGCGTCAGAAGAACCGTCCGATCCGAGCCGGAGCCACCCAGCAGGATGTTGCCGTCGGGGAGCAGTCGCTGGTTGTCCGATGTTGCTGACGTTGTAAGCAGATCCACATCGGTATCCATGTCGGAGACCGTGAAAGCAAGCGGTCCGACAGGTGTATCTTCTGCCGTCTCCACGTTGTCCACGCCACTGATGCCGGGAGCATCATTTACTGGCGTCACAGTCAGGACGAAGGAGGTAGAGGTTGAAAGGCTACCATCCGAGACCGTCACGGAGATGGTTGCCTGACCGGTTTGATCAGGTGCCGGCATGATGGCCAGCCCGCGATTGGCTGATCCTCCTTCGACTGCAATATTTGCATCCGGAATAAGGCTCTGATTATCCGAGCTGGCCGTGACGATCAGTGTGTTGGCCGGCGATTCGGCATCTCCGATGGTGAAGTGGATCTCTTCAGGAGGCGTGTCCTCCGCCGTTGTCTGATCGGCGATTGAGGAGATCGAGGGGGGTGAGTTGAAGGCGAGGACGGTGACGAGGACCTGTGCAAACACCTGCTCGCCATCGGCATCTTCGATGGTGTAGACGAATGAGTCCGTTCCGGAGAAGCCTGCATCCGGCGTATACACGATATCTTGCGCCTGACCCATTCCGATGGAAGCCGTGCCATGCGCAGGATCGGCTACCTCGATGATGTCAAGAGAGGCCCCGCTGTCGTTGGCCAGGACGTCAATACGCACCGCCGTCTCATACTGCGTCGATGCCACGTCCGCTCGGGCCACGGGGGTATCCGGAGGTGTTTCGGGGTCATATACCCAGAGTTCGCGGCCGTTGACCTGGTCGCTTGCCGAGAAGAACAGGGTTCCTCCCCCGTCGGTCAGCGAAAGCGGGGCCGAACTGGCTGCACCGGAGCTGATGTCCATTACCATGAAGGTGCCTCCGGGGGTGCCATCGCTTTGCCACAGCTCCACGCCAGCCGTACCGTCATTCGCCGTGAAGAGGAGTTTGTCGGATCCAGTGAGCCCGGTGAAATACATGAAGGCCGGTTCGCCATCGGCACGGACATCCTTCACCTTGACGGTGCCTTCTTCGGTGCCGTCACTTTTCCACAGCGCCGTGCCTTCTTGGGTGCCATCATTGGCAGAAAAGAACAGGCGACTGCCTGCCGCTACCAGGTTGGTTGGTAGGGACGGTGCGTCACCTACCCAGATATCCTTGACCAGTCGCGTTCCGGCCATGGTGCCATCACTGGCCCAGAGCTCCGCCCCCTGCAGGCCGTTCTCAGCCGCAAAAAAGAGTTGGTCGCCAACGACAGTCACATGCTTGGGTGCGCCGTCACCGGCCGTGTTGATGTCCTTGACCATGAACGTACCCGCTTCCGTGCCATCCGACGTCCATAGCTCTGCGCCGAACGCGGCTGTATTGGCCGGGAAGTAGATTCGATCGCCCATCACCACAAACCGTTCGGGCGAAGATCCTTCGATGCCCGGATTGATGTCCTTGACCAGTTCGGTGGTGGTACCGTCCGTGCGCCAGAGTTCGTCGCCATGTTGACCGTCATCGGCCCGGAAGTACACCCATGCGCCAAGGACGGTGTGCCAATGGGGAGAGGATGATCCGGCGCCGGGATTGATATCCATTACCATGAACGTTCCCTCCGGGGTGCCGTCGCTTCTCCACAGTTCAGACCCATTCGTGCCGTCATCCGCCATGAAATAGGCTATTCCGTCCATGACGCCGATATGTTCGGGATGGGAGCCATCGGCGCCCGGATGGATGTCACGGGTCAACCGGGTCCCGGCAGCCGTGCCGTCCGTGACCCATACCTCGTCCCCACTCGTGCCGTCATTGGCTCGAAAGAAGAGAAGGCCGTTTCCTGCGGCGAGCCAGCTCGGATCGGAGTCCTCCAATGGATTGATATCCGCAACGAGGACAGTTCCCATCGCTGTCCCGTCCGTTTTCCAGAGCTCGATGCCCATTCCTTCGTTGTCGCCGGCGAAATACATCTGCCCGTCCATCCAGGCGAATTCTTTCGGTGCCGAACTTTCTCCGCCGACCCATATGTCCTTGACCAGGGTCTGGGCAAATGTGGTCGGGGTGGTTAGCGCTGCTATGGCAAGCAGTAGAATCGTAACACGCGTTTTCATGGCCGGTGCCTCCATTGCACTGTCATTGAATCTTCCTCCAGGTGTAGTAGACCTGACAGCTCGGTCAGCAGCAGGTCCACGTGCATTTGAGGAGCATTCTATCAGCCAGATGGGCCGCGCTTCGACAGGGAAAGTGGATTCTTCGATCGGAGAAATGCCGTAACACGGTCCCCTTACAATGCTCAGGCAGATATCGGTGGATGCCCTGATCGGGCTGAGCAAAAGGTGCATTTCCGGGCGCTTTGGAGGGCTATCCAGGATGGGTGACCGAGCCGTTCGTGGTTGCTTTGCCCAGGGTCTCTTCAGCATGCCCCTCATCCGGGCAAACAGGCTTCCCCGGCATCGTCGCAGCCGTCGCCTGCGTTGATTGCTCCAGCAACAGACCCTGTTCACCCGTGGGGCACATCGCTCGTGTGTCCGATTGCCGGAGCGGCACCATGAAAACACGTTGTACCAATCTTGTCTCGGCAGGCCTTCTGGTCTTTCTGGTGGCCATGCCGAATACCGCCCTTGCGCAGCAGGGCGCCATGCTTCACACCTGGCCCGACTCCTTGATCCTGCAGACCTATACGGGGACCATCATCATGGACGACTCGGGAACCCGGTCGGTGTATTTCCTGGATACGGACGGCGACGAAGCAGCCGATTATCATCTTTCATTCGGCCCGTGGTGGTATGTGCCCGACAGTGGGGCCGAGCGGCCTTCGGATGGCGATATGGTGACGGTTGTCGCTGCCGAGTGGGATAGCCAGATCCCGAATACGCTCATGGTGTTCGAACTGGATGGTCTCGTATGGAGGGATCCGGTCGAGTATGGACGCTTCGGATGGAACAGCCTTCCCGTCTGGGAGCCGAGCGTACCGCTCATCACGGTTACGGGCATTGTCCACGTGGATACCACCTATTTCTATCACCACTGGTATCTGGATACGGACGATGATGACGTCGTCGATTACCGGCTTGGGTTCGGTCCGCCGTGGTTCGAGCCGGAATCCGGTGCCGTCCGACCGGAGGAAGGGCAGGAGGTCACCGTTACCGGGCGGGTGCACTATACAAGTGGAATTGACATCCTGGCCGTTTTCGAGCTGGACGGTCTCCTGTGGCGGGAAGCCCGGAAGCCCTCTCCGTGGGCAGGGACCTGGATGCGCAAGGACATGATACAGCATGCCTATTCGCATGCGCGCAACGACAGTGCCAGCTGGATCCAGTTCCCTCCCGGAGCCATGACACGTGGCAGCGGGCAGCATGGCGGCGGCATGGGTTCCTATGCGTGGCCTGATTCGGCTTACGTCGAGTTCTGGCGCATTCACCCCGACAGCCTTCCTGGTGCCCAGTATCAGGAGCAGAACCGATACCGGTTCACGGCGCACTACCTGAACATGCACGATCCCCAGGGAAACGGAATGATGAATGGCCGCTACGGTGGTCGGGACGGTCGGATCCAGTTTGCCCAGAGGGCACGGTTGCGGCTGCATTACGACGATCAAGAGCGCGAGCGCCTGTATCTACATCGAAGCACGATCCGCGTCGAGGCATGGAATCGGGAGACCCACCAGTGGGACATTGTGGAAGGTGTCACCGTGGAAACAGACGAGAACAGTGTCAGCTTCGAGCCGGAATCAGTGTACATGTATTACGCTGTATCCGCCTCCAGTGCTGCTACCGATGTTGAGCCCGGAGACGCCCTACCTTCCTCCTTCATGCTGGGGCAGAACTATCCAAACCCGTTCAATCCCATCACGAATATTCCGTTCACGCTGGAGCGATCACAGCCGATCACGCTGCAGGTGTTTGATGCGCTTGGTCGATGGGTGGAGACGGTGGTCGAGGGGCATATGCCTGCGGGGTCGTACACCATTCGATTCGATGCCCGGGACCTTCCGAGCGGCGTCTACATGTACCAGATCCGGGGCGGAACCTGGGTGATGACACGCCCCATGACCCTTCTCAGATAACGCCCTCACGGGGCGCCCTGAGTCAGCTCCCATTCCGGTACGGCGAGAGGGGGGACACTGCGTCAGTACCGGACACCGGCCGGGTGCGGCACGACTTCTGTCGATGCCGCACCCGGCCCTTCCATTAGGCGTTTTTGTAGTCAATTAAAATGTAACTTTAAAAGTTACATTAACACTGCCCTCAGGCGCGTGAACAAACCTTCAGCTCGGGAATCAGCGGGGAGGAACGCCTGACCAATTGCGCGGATGCGGGTTTTTTTACGTTCTTGAGGGCGTTACCCTTCTCCGCGGTCGTCGTTTGTTTCGGGAGCAGGTGTTGGTAGCGTCCGCTCCCCGGAGCTGCTCGCACGTTCACGGCCCTCCTCCCTGCTCCGGGACATGTGCCCACAGCCGTTTCGCCTTCCATTCCGCCTCCCATGAATCGCTTCAAAACCGGCGTTTACGTGTATGCATCGCCTGGCGGTGCCTGCGCCTTGTCACAAGCTGAGATCTGCAGGATGCAGCAGGAGGTAGGCGCATGAGCGGCCCGGTACCTGCCCGTCGGCTGGCATCGCTGGACGCCTTACGCGGTCTGACCATTGCAGCCATGCTACTGGTCAACAACCCAGGTTCGTGGTCCCACATCTATTGGCCGCTCGAACACGCGGCCTGGAACGGCTGGACGTTCACGGATCTGGTATTTCCATTCTTCCTGTTCATGGTCGGCGTGTCCATGATGTTCTCCTTTCCCAAGCGCCTGGCCCGGGGGGATTCGCGCCGTACCCTCGTGGTGCATGTCCTGCAGCGCTCTGCCGCGCTCATGCTGCTGGGGTGGTGGGGCTCGTCGTGGTCGCGGGTGCTCTGGACGGGGCAGGACAATGACGCCTGGTCCATCGTGCTTCGCCTCGGCTTCGTGGCGGGTGCCGCGGGGGCTGTCGTGTTGTTGGCCGGGACTGATCGCAAGCGGGAATGGATGGGCGTCGTTGGCGCCGGACTCGTGTTGTTCCTGGTCGGGGCCCTCGGTAGCGGCTGGGACGATTCATTGCTCTCCCGCTTGGCGGGATTGCGCGTTCCGGGCGTCTTGGTGCGTATTGCTTGGTGCTACCTCCTGGCCTCGGCGCTCTGGTTCTGGATGCCCACCTGGCAGGCGATGGTGGGGTGGACCGCCGGTCTGCTGGGAGTCTACTTCGCCTTCATGATGTTCGTCCCGATTCCGGGATTCGGGATGCCGGACCTGTCCCGCGGATTCCCGACAGCGGAGACGCCAATGGACGACCTGTTCTCTAATTGGGCGTTCTACATTGACTACCACGTCTTCGGCGAGCACACCTGGTCGTTCCGTCAGCTGCGAAATGCGGGCGGCCAACTGATCTGGTCGTTCGATCCCGAAGGATTGATCTCCACCATCCCAGCCACGGCCTCCGTACTGCTGGGTATCCTGACCGGGAAGTGGCTGACCCGCGATGACACGGACGATGCCCACAAATTGAATGGCCTCTTCGTGGCGGCCGGATGGCTCATGCTGCTGGGACTGGTTGTGAGCATCTGGATGCCCATCAACAAGCGCATCTGGACCAGCTCGTACACCATCTTCACGGCCGGGATGGCCTTGGCCACGCTCGGCATCCTGTACCACGCCATCGACATGAAGGGTTGGGCGAAAGGAACAGGCTGGATGGTGGCCTATGGCAAGAATGCCATCTTTGCGTTCGTGGCCTCCGGCATGATGGCCACATCGCTCGCGCTCATCGACATCGGAGATGGATCCCTGAAAGGCTGGCTGTACGGCGTCATGCCCGGCTCTCCCAAGATGGCCTCCTTCCTGTTCGGCATGTCATTCGTAGCGGTCTGGGCGCTCATTGCCCTGGCGCTGGACCGACGCAAGCTGTACTTCAAGGTCTGACGACCGTTCTGCAACGGCGCGGCGCCCGGCAGCACGCTCTCCAAACGTTGCCCTATCATGAAGCCCGATCCGCAACCGAACCCGACCTCATGACAACACCAGAGAACACCTCACCTGACAACAAGGCCCTCGGTGTCGGTATTGCCATCGGCATGGGCGTCGGCAGCGCTATGGGCGTAGCCATGGACAACATCGCCCTTGGCACGTCCCTCGGACTGGCCCTCGGCATTGCGCTTGCTGTCCGCTTGCAGAAGCGTTCCGAGGATCAGTAGGTCACGAGACTACTTTTTCGACCTATTCAGTCGCCTCGATGACGGCCGGCACTTCCCATACGAAGCGGCCATCCTGCTTGTAGACGGCACCCCGCTTCATGACGAAGCTCACGTCGAGCAGGGCATCAGGGTTTTCCAGTGGATTGCTCGATACCGCAATCAGATCGGCGTGCTTGCCCACTTCGACCGTACCCTTGTCGTTCTCCCAGTCCATGAGCTCGGCGCCGTTGATGGTCATGATGCGGAGCAGGTCCTCAGGCGTAATGCCCGCATCGGCGAAGGATGAAATGAAAGAGATGGTAAGCGAACCCCGGGTGTAGCCGTCTTTCTGATCCGTTACGTCGGCGCCGAAGGCAATCTTGACGCCTGCTTCGTACGCGCGGCGAAGCCGCGCGATGCGTTTGTCGTAGAGCTGCTGGGCCAGCGTGTCGTCATAGCCGGCAAAGTACCCGGCGTAGTAGGATGGGAAGTCGGTGCCGACCAGGAACGTGCCCTTTTCGACCATCATCTGAAGCGTTTCATCGTCGAGCTCCCATGCATGCTCGAGGGAGGCGGCGCCGGCCCGAACGGCATGCTTCGCCCCTTCGTACGTGGTCACATGGGTAGCCAGTTTGGTACCTGCCCGCGTGATCTCATCTACGGCCCAAGCCAGGTCCTCTTCGGTGTATTGATAGGCGAAATCGTCCACTACGATCTTGATCAGGTCGGCTCCGTAATGCAGGTTCTGGTGGATGGCCTTGCGCATCTCATCCCGCGTATCGGCCACCAGATACTCCGGCGCCACCAGCTCCGGATGCTCCGGTTGCAGCTGGAATTGCCCCCCGAAAGGGGCAATAATCCGGCCCACCGTCTGCATGTCCGGACCGGGGATCCACCCGTGTTCGATGGCGTGCTTCAAATCCAGATCGCCATAATTACCGCTGTTTCCCAGGTCGCGGATACTGGTAAAGCCGTGCTCAAGGAGGGAGCGGGCATTGGTTACGCCCTGGATGGCACGGTACCCCGTGGTTTCGATGACGTTGGTGATGAAGAACCGCCCGAAATCCCGCCGCTCCTGTGTGGAGAGTGCCAGGTGGGTATGGGCCTCAATAAGACCGGGCAGGATGATGGCATCGGAAAGGTCAATGACGTCCGCACCGGCTGGAATGCGAAGGTCTGCCCCCATGGCGGCAATGCGCTCTCCCTCGATGCGGATGACCTGGTTCTCCAGCAATGACCCCGCTTCGACGTCGACCACGCCTCCGGCGCGTATCCAGGTTGTTTGGGCGAACAGAGGCTGGCCGACAACGGAAATGAGGAGAGCAAGCAGGAGGCGTTTCATGGCATTCGGTATGGGATTGGAGGGCGCGTAAACATATTGGCTGCGCTCCGGACGAACAACCGTTTGGTCATTGCCCACTCTGCGCGCTAGCTTCGCTTACCGTCACTTCGTATGCCCGATGCGCCATGATTCGCCTTTTCATCCTCTCTCTCGCAACTGTTTTCGTCACGCTGTCCTCGGTAGCGCAGGAGCGCCCCAAGCCAGAGGAGACCGAAGTGTGGGAGCCCGTCCCTCCCGTGGTTACGCCTGGAGACTACGCCGGACCTCAGTCTCCTCCTTCCGATGCCATCATTCTCTTTGATGGGACCAACCTTGATGAATGGGTCAGCACGCGCACCGGCAAAGAGGCTGGATGGGCGGTCGGGAACGGGGTGGTTTCCGTCGTGCAGGCGGCCGGGGGTATCCATACCCGGCGCATGTTCAAGGATTATCAATTGCACCTGGAGTGGCGCGTACCGGAGGGTGTCGAGGGTTCGGGTCAGAGCCGGGGCAACAGTGGTCTTTTCATGGCGTGGGACCTCGAGCGGGGTCAGGGCTATGAACTGCAGATCCTGGACTCCTACCAGAACGACACCTACGTCAACGGCATGGCTGGCGCCACCTACAAGCAGTCCATTCCGCTGGTCAACCCGATGCGGCCACCAGGGCAGTGGCAGGTCTACGATGTCATCTGGCGGGCGCCCCGTTTCGATGAGGCAGGCAATCTGACCACGCCGGCTCGGGTCACGGCGTTCATGAACGGCATCCTGATACAGGACAACGTGGAAATGGAGGGGGAGACCTACTACATCGGTCAGCCCGAATATCACCCCTTTGACGAGGCACCCATTCACCTGCAGGCCCATGGAGACCCCGGCCCCACCCTTTCCTTTCGCAACATCTGGATCCGTCCTCTCGCACAGGACTGACAGGCGCCATGTGGGATGATCGCTACGGTGAAGAGGGGTACGCCTACGGGAAGGGTCCGAATGATTTCATTCGCGATCAGGCCCACGCGTTCACGCCCGGCGCCAGGATCCTGTGTCTGGCCTCTGGCGAAGGGCGCAATGCGGTATACCTGGCCACAAGAGGCTATCGGGTAACAGCTGTCGACCTGTCGGTTGTGGGGCTGGAGAAAACACGTCTTCTGGCGAGTGAGAACGGGGTGGAGGTTCATACGATACATGCCGACCTGGCCTCCTTCGATCTGGGAGAAGCGATCTGGGACGGGGTCACTTCGGTGTTTGCCCATGTCCCTCCTGCCGTGCGCAGTGCGCTGCACGCACGTGTCGTCAGAGGGCTGAAGCCCGGAGGGATCCTCTTGCTCGAGGCATATACGCCCGCCCATCTGGACTTACCGGGACGAGGGGGTCCGCCACCGCACGCTACGCAGGTGTTCATGACGGCCGAGGGGCTTGAGCAGGAACTGGCAGGTCTATCCTTTGACTTGATTCGCGAGACGCAGCGCACCCTGCGAGAGGGGCGTTACCATGAAGGACTGAGCGGTGTGGTTCAGGTCGTGGCGCGCAAGCCCATGCAATGATTGAATAGCGGGTGAACAGCGTAACAGCGGGCATCCGACTGATTCAAACATGCGTACAGGAAAGAGGCGTATGAACGCTGTTTCATGGGCGGGATACCCGGGTGAGGCGATTCGTCCGATGGTCCCGGTAGCAGGGTCCGTAGCGGCCAGCGCACCATTCTCTCATGTAGCGCCTGATTTATTGGGCAGCGGTAGGTCAACGGAAGGAAAACCACATGGCACGAACACATCGGGAAGGCGCTGAGTACGCCTTGGCGGTCTCTCAGGCCACCCAGCAACTGCAATCCCTGGAAGAGGCCGGTGACTGGCCGCTTTCCGAGCGACTCAAGGCTTTCTTTTTCATGCTCCTTGACGCTGTGGAGGCACAAGCCCTTGTTGCGGAGCCAAGTTCGCCGGCGGTTGCGTTCCGCCGGGACGCGTCGGGGTGGTTTTCACCCTTTCAGGAGGCCCTGCGTGCTGCGCTGCCGGAAGTAGGGTCGGGTCCATCGGTGCACGGTGTGAACCGATGGCTGGCATCATTGGCCCCAAACCGTGCAGCCGTGGCCGAAGTCATGGTGCAGCTCATTCAGGCCTCGCTGACGGACACATCAGATGAGCGTCAGCGCAGCGCTGCCTTGGCTGACCGTGTACTGACGGTACTGGCAAGCGCCTGGTCCACCCCACTCCCGGCACAGCTCCTGGACGTACTCCGCTACAGTGTAGAGGCCGGGTATGTACCAGTCGATCGGTGGCCTCTTTTCCGCCAGTTCTTCGACAGTACCCCTGTCAGCGGGAAGGAGAGCGGGAAGGAGAGCGGGAGACCGTCGTCTGAAAGACCGGGTACAACGGATGCAGGATAAGGTAGACCGGCCCGGGCAGGAGGCCCCTCCGGGAAGCGCTCGCGAGCGCGGGCTTTCAGCGGCCAAGGCGGGTGTCAAGTTCGGAAAGAATTACGCGCGTTACCTGAGCCGGCGTGCTGCAGGCACCGATCGGACCGTTGCGCGCCAGGAAATGCACAGCCGCAATGCAGAGGATCTGTTCTCGGAGCTGTCCAGGTTGCGCGGCACGGCCCTGAAAATGGCGCAAGGCCTCAGCATGGAACCCGGTTTCCTGCCCGAACAGTTTTCTGACGTCCTGGCCCGTGCCCAATACGATGTACCCGCCATGGGTCCGGCACTCGTCCATCGATTGGTCACCCAAGCCCTGGGTGCACCGCCTGAGGAAATTTTTGCGGAGTTCTCAGGACATGCCATGGCGGCCGCCTCGCTGGGCCAGGTCCATCCTGCACGGCTCAAGGATGGCACCCGGGTGGTGGTCAAGGTGCAGTATCCCAATGTGCGCGAAAGCGTTGATTCGGATCTTCGCCTCGTGCGGGGTATTGCCGGCAGGTTCGTCGACAAGGAGGCGGTGGATCCGTACCTGGAGGAGGTACGCGACCTCATGATGGAGGAGACCGATTATCGCATCGAGGGAGCCAACATAGAGGAATTTGCGCACCTCTTCGAAGGAACGCAGGTCGTCACGCCCCGGTGGATTGAGGCGTTGACGACCGAGCGGGTCCTCACGATGACACACATGGAGGGGCAGCATTTGAAAGAGTGGCTTGCCGGTAATCCCTCGCAAGCCGAGCGTGACCATTTCGGCCAGCTCCTCTGGGATGTGATTCATGAGCAGGTGGTTGGGGACTCCCTGCGGGTGCACGCAGATGCCCACCCGGGGAATTTTCTATTTCGCGAGGATGGGCGCCTCGGCCTCCTGGATTTTGGCTGCATCAAGACCTTCCCTGTGGGTTTTCGCGACGGACTGGTTGGTTTGTACCATGCACGCATGGCTGGCAACGTCGAGGCGCTCCAGGCCTCATACACCGATCTGGAAATGCTGCCGGCCGACATGGACGAGGAAGGCCGGATGTATCTGTTGGACATCCTGGATACATTGGGCGGTATCATCGAGTCGCTTTATCGGCCTGATACGTACGATTTCGGGCAGGGCAGACTGTTGGAGCAGTTTCAGGCCGTTATCCCACAGATTACCGGACGGGAGGCCTTCAAACATCGCCGGCCGGTAGGGTCCCGTCATTTCGTGTTTGTGAATCGCCTCTTGGCAGGTATGCTCAGTATCTTGTCGCAGCTCGGAGCGCGCATTGACACGCGCCGAGCAAAGGCGCTGTTGCAAGGGGTGGGTTCGGCTGCGGGCTGAGTCCGGACCGTTGGCGAGGGTGGGTCATCCTCCGAGGCACTCGCACATCAGGCACAGGACATGAGTGAGCATACCTCCGTTGCTGCATCCGGTCGGGCCACGTCGCTGGCCGAGCTGATGGGTCTTTTCTCCAAGTTGGGTCTGATTGCTTTTGGAGGCCCGGCAGCCCACATCGCCATGCTCGAGGAGGAGGTCGTCGTGCGCCGCAAATGGCTGACCCATCAACACTTCCTCGATCTGGTCGGAGCCACCAATCTGATTCCCGGGCCCAACTCGACCGAGATGATGATGCATATTGGCTACGAGCGGGCTGGTTGGAGGGGCCTCGTGGCGGCGGGGGGTGCATTCATACTGCCGGCGGCCGCATGCACAGGACTGGCCGCTTGGTTTTACGTCCGGTATGGCGACCTTCCAGCCGTCGAGCCTTATCTGGCGGGCATCCGGCCCGCCGTCCTCATCATCATTCTTTCCGCGCTCTGGCGGCTGGGTCGCAAGGCCATCTCGGGATGGGCCCTTGGTCTGCTGGCCATCCTGGTTGCCACAGCGGTACTGTCCGGGCTGGGGGAGATCCTGTGCCTCCTTGGAGGCGGCGTAGTCGGTATGGTCTGGCTGCGCTCCCGGGGGCACTCCTCCGGGAGCGCAGAGCGATGGCTTCCCCTCCTTTTTCTTGGAAGCCCAGCCGCGGCCTCCGCCTCGACCGTGGGTATGTCAGGTGCAGCGTCGGTTTCACTGTGGAAGTTGGGGTGGTTCTTTTTCAAGGTTGGCGGCACGCTCTACGGCAGTGGCTACGTTCTCATCGCCTTTCTCGAAGGTGGGCTGGTACAGGATTTAGGTTGGATTTCCCGGGAGCAGCTGCTGGATGCCGTAGCGGTGGGGCAGTTCACCCCCGGGCCGGTGCTTTCGACAGCCACCTTCGTTGGATATCTCGTGGACGGCTTGCCAGGCGCCCTGGCGGCCACAGCAGGCATATTCCTGCCAGCCTTCCTCCTGGTGGGCTTCGTGAACCCCTACATTGCCAGACTGCGCAGCAGCACCTGGCTTGCCAGCTTCCTGGATGCCGTCAACGCCTCGGCTGTAGCCCTTATGGCTGCCGTAACGCTGGATCTGGGAAGTCAGGTTCTTGTCTCCATGGACGCCATCCTCATCGCCCTGCTCGCATCGCTCGCCGTCCTGCGGTTCAAGGTGGGTCCGGTTTGGGTCGTGCTCGGCGGAGCTCTGATCGGGGCGCTCTTGGCGTGGCTCCTGTAGGCGAAAGCCACACGCGCCTGAACGATGGCCTGGACACGCGCCCTCACAACCGTCTGAACAAACAACATGCCCCTGCCCAGATGGCAGGCCGGATGACGAGTCCTCCCTGGATGGGTGGTATATTGCGCCGCCGGCGCCCGAATGAAGCGCATTGCATATGATGTGCGTTTCCGGGCAGTTCTCTACACCCGATACCCTTTCACGATGGACAACCTGGAGGTTCTGGCGGCCAATCTGCTGTCCCCTGTCATACTGGCTTTTGTCCTTGGTGTCGTGGCCTCCCTCGTGCGCAGCGACTTGAAGCTGCCCGCGGCGCTCTATAACGGACTCTCCATTTATCTGCTGCTGGCCATCGGCCTCAAAGGTGGCGTGGAGTTGAGCAGGACACCGCTCTCTGTTTTTGCCGGGCCAGCCATGTTGACCCTTCTTCTGGGCCTGCTGACCCCGGTTTTCGCCTATAACATCCTCCGCAGGCTCGGCCGAATGGATCGGGTCAATTCGGCTGCCATCGCCGCTCACTACGGCTCTGTATCGGCCGTAACCTTCATTGTGGCCATTACGTTCGGAACCATGACCGGCAGGGAGCCCGAGGGCTTCATGCCAGCGCTCGTGGCCATACTTGAGGTACCTGCTATTGTGGTGGCCCTTATGATTGCCTTCATGCGGGATCGGCGGGCTGGCTCCTGGCAGGATGCGCTCCACGAAGTGCTCTCCGGACGCAGCGTGGTCTTGCTCGTTGGTGGATTGCTCATCGGAACGCTCGTGGGTCCGAAGGGCTTTGAACCGGTGGCGCCCTTCTTCAAGAGTGGATTCCAGGGCGCCCTGATGCTTTTCCTTCTGGAAATGGGTATCGTTGCCGCCTCTCGCCTGAGGGACCTGAGGGAAGTGGGCTTCTTCCTGATAGCTTTCGGTATTCTCGTGCCCATACTGCATGGCACTCTGACCATCTGGTTAGCCCAATTCACCGGACTGACGGTTGCCGGAGCGGCCGTGCTCGCAGCCATGGTTTCCAGCGCATCCTACATTGCAGCCCCGGCGGCCGTTCGCATTGCGCTCCCGGAAGCCAACCCGACATTTTATCTCACGGGGGCCCTCGGAATCACGTTTCCCTTCAACGTAACACTCGGCATTCCGCTGTATTATTTCCTGGCCGAGTGGATACTCGGGTGAAAAGACGGCTCCAGGCTGCTCACTCTTTGAATCTGAAAACGCATGTCAAGGCACTCTGTCGTACCGCTGAAGCTCGTCACGATCGTGACGGAGCGCATTCTGGAAGACCGGTTGTTGCGCACCCTGCTGGACCTGGGTGCCAAGGGGTACACGCTGACTCAGGCGACGGGCAAAGGTTCTCGTGGTGTCCGGGCCTCGGAATGGGAGGGCCCCGATACGAAGATCGAGGCACTCGTCAGCCATGACGTAGCGGAAAAGATCGTAGATCATGTCGCAGATGCTTTTTTCGAGCATTATGCCGTCATCGTTTACGTTCAGGATGCGGCGGTCGTGCGCGGCGAAAAGTATATCTGAGACGTCGTTGCTGACGCTCTTCATTCTCGCCTACCTCCTGCTTACCCTGACCATCGGGTTCTGGGCGGG
Organism: Rhodothermales bacterium; assembly: GCA_017859335.1. Classification (GTDB taxonomy): domain Bacteria; phylum Bacteroidota; class Rhodothermia; order Rhodothermales; family UBA10348; genus JAAZVD01. Next base: position 36,128 of record JAFMNH010000006.1, read on the forward strand.
ACGGTTCATCCATTCCTCTGCGGATTTCACCCTGGCGGGCCGGCAGCTGCCTGCCTTTGTGGTCGGTGTAACCCTGTTTGCCACCTGGTTCGGTCCGGAATTGATCATGGGTGTTCCGGCCGAATTCGTGCAGTACGGGGTGAAAAGCCTGATCATTGACTTGGGGGGCAACTCCATCAGTCTGCTGATTGTGGGTTTCTTCTTTGCCAGACGTATGTATCGTTTGCGCATCGTGACCACGAACGACTTCTTTCGACTCCGATTTGGAGCCCGGCTGGAAAGCGTCACGGCCCTCCTCAATGTCCTGGGATACTTTCCGTGGATCGCCGCCCAGTTCCTGGCGTTGGGCATCCTGTTTGAAACGTTGCTCGGAATCCCGTTGGTCTGGGGAATTCCACTCGGTGCGCTGGTCGTTGTTATATACACGTATGCAGGCGGCATGTGGGCCGTCTCCATCACGGATCTTCTGCAGTCCGTGATGATCGTTGCCGGTCTTCTGTACCTGCTCTTTACGTTGCTCGGCATTGAACCGGGATCTGTAGCAGACCTATGGCCTGAGCAGGATGGGTTTTGGCAGATCCGACCCGAGACCGGATGGGCCAACTGGATGAACCACCTGTCGCTGTGGATGGTATTCGGCGTCGGGTCTGTCCCGGTCCAGGAGGTATATCAGCGCGTTCTTGCAGCGCGTGATGAACGGGCGGCAGCCGCCGGAGCACATATCGGGGCGCTGTTGTTGCTCGTTATCGGTGCGCTTCCAATGGTTACCGCCCTGGTCATTGTCGCTCTTCATCCAGAGCTCCTCTCTGGCGGAGACGGGCAGCGCCTGATCCCGGAGATGGTACGCCGGTACATGGGCACGCCCGCTCAGGTCCTGTTTTTCGGGGCCCTGATATCGGCTATCCTCAGCACGTCCAGTGGCGCGATGCTTGCACCAGCCACGGTCATCGGGGAAAACTTGATCAAACCCCATTTCCCCAGGCTCTCCGACGCCCAACTTCTTCGTGTCACGCGGCTGGGGGTCGTTGCCGTGGCCATCGTGGCGGTCATCATGGCCTGGATGAACGAATCCATTCATGGCCTGGTTGTCGATTCGGCCACCCTCACCCTCGTCTGTGTGGTCAGCCCGTTTGTCCTCGGAACGTTCTGGTCTCGTGCTTCAAGGCGTGGAGCGTGGGCATCCATCCTTGTCGGCCTGCTTACCTGGTTGGTCTGCAGGGCAGCCCAGACAACGATCGAACCATGGCTGATCGGAATGCTGGCTGGTTGGTTGGGCATGGTCGTAGGCAGCTTCGCATGGCCGGACAACAGTGGGCGTATGTTTGCGTTGGAGCAGCAGGCGCGCAGCCAGCCGACGGGTCTGGCATCTTGACGTATCCGGGGCATTCACTCAAGGACCACACGGCCATCCTCTATCCTGACCGCGGCAGCTTGGCCGATGCACTGCGCCGGGTGGTTGATGCCGGCATCCGGCTTGATGGCGCCGCTGATCACGGTGTCAGCGAAGCGCTGTATCTCAGGGATCCTGACGGGAATGGTGTTGAACTGTATCGGGACCGTCCTGAAAGCGAGTGGCCTCGCGACGCGCAGGGAGAGCTGCGCATGTACACGCGTGCCCTGGACCTGGAGGCACTCCTGAAAGAAGTATTCTGAGGGCCTTGGATCCGTATCGTTTCCGGCTGTCGTGCAACGCATATTCATCCGTTTCACTCCGCGGAGGATGCCATGCAACCGATACAGGGACTGCACCACATTACTGCCATCGCCTCTGATGCCCAGGCCAACATCGACTTTTATGTTCGGGTGCTCGGTCAGCGTCTGATCAAGACGACAGTCAATTTTGACGATCCGGGTACCTATCACGTGTATTACGGGGATCGAAGGGGGACACCCGGCACGATAATGACGTTTTTCCCCTGGCCCGCGATGCATCGGGGACGACGAGGAGCGGGAGAGACGTCCGCCATGGCCTACGCGCTGCCCCAAGGCTCTCTGGGCTGGTGGATGGACCGGCTCACGGCCCAGGGTGTCGCATGGGATGGACCCGAAAAGCGGTACGGGGAATCGGTCATACGGTTTGAAGATCCTGACGGATTGGTCATCGAACTCGTTGCCACAGACAGTCCATCGACCATAGAGCCGTGGGAGGACGGGCCCATTCCGTCGATGCATGCGCTACGGGGATTCCACAGCGTAACGTTGTTGTTGCGGGATGTGGAGCCAACGGCACAGGTATTGACACATCATATGGGATACACCTTGGTTGCCCGGGAGGGCGCTCGGTATCGATATCGGGGAGCGTCCAACGACCGTGGGCTCTACGTGGATCTCCTGCATGCGCCCGATGCGGGGAGAGGCGCCTTTGGGGCAGGCTCCATCCACCATATTGCCTTCCGGACGGTCGATGATGAGGAGCAGTCGAGCTATCTGTCGGCCTTGCGGTCGGCAGGCCTTCAGGTCACACCGGTGCAGGACCGACAGTATTTTCGCTCGATATATTTCCGGGAGCCGGGTGGCGTCCTGTTTGAAGTGGCGACCGATGAGCCGGGATTCACCTCGGACGAATCGGTCGAAGCCCTTGGTTCGTCATTGAAGCTGCCGGCCCGGTATGAAGCGCAGCGATCGCAGATTGAGGCCCGTCTGCCCCCCATCGAAAGGCAGGTGTTCACCACAGAAGAAGAATGAGCATCATGCATCACGAACCGGACCCTCATCAAGGTCAAAACGTGGTCCGTTACGGGCCCACGTTGCAGGAAGCCACCTCGGCCATGATCCTCCTTCATGGTCGGGGTGCAACGGCCTCCAGCATACTGGATCTCGGCAGGGCCTTGCCTCGTGAGGGGATGGTCTATCTGGCTCCTCAAGCCCTGGGCAACACCTGGTACCCGCACTCCTTCCTTGCGCCGCGCCCTCAGAATGAACCCGGTATTTCGTCGGGGCTCAAGGCCATTGCGGCATTGGTCGAGCGCCTTCATGATGCGAATATCCCATCAGAGCGGATCGTGCTTGGCGGCTTTTCCCAGGGAGCATGTCTGGTCTCTGACTTCGTGGCCCGGCATCCTGCGCGGTACGGAGCGGCGCTCATCTTCAGTGGCGGACTCATTGGTCCTCTTGATACGCCTCTGGCCTATGCCGGAGATCTGCGGAAGACACCCATCTTCCTGGGCTGCTCAGATACGGACTTCCATATTCCGCTCCGGCGTGTCCGGGAAACAGCCGCCATTTTTGAGGGGATGGGTGCAGATGTGCTGACAACGATATATCCCGGCATGGGACACACGATCGTTCAAGAGGAGATGGATACGGCCAAGGAACTCCTTGATGATCATTTAATGTGAACACACGGTTGATCTTGCCTGTGCCGATCCCTAGTTACTGGGGATCCAGCACCCCATTTACCGCCATGCGCATCATCTTACTGACCCTTTTGCTGCTGACCGGATGCCGGTCGGATACCCCATTGCAATTCGCTTTGATTGGCGATGGACCCTACAGCCCCATCGGGGAGGAAGTGGCAGCCCGCATGATTGAGGACATCAACGCCCGGGATCATATGGCCTGGGTCATCCACCTCGGTGATACCAAGGGAGGCAGCCAGTCCTGTTCGGACGCCCTGCTTCAGAGCCGCTTCGACCTGTTCCAGCAGTTTTCCATTCCGTTCCTGCTGACCCCCGGCGATAATGACTGGTTTGACTGTGTGCGTGAGGCTGCGGGCTCGTATGATGATTATGAGCGCCTGGCCTTCACCCGGAAGCTGTTCTACCCGGATCCTGCCGTGAGCACGGGTGGCCAAGCCATGCCGGTACGTTCCCAGGCGCTCGAGTCCACCTACACCGAGTTTGTCGAAAACCGGATGTGGGAGCAGGGAGGCGCCGTTTTTGCGACTGTTCACCTGGTGGCCATTACGCGTGCGCCAACCGATTCCACCGTCGCGCAGCGTCGACTCGATGCAGCCAGTGACTGGGTACGGACTGCCTTCAAGACGGCGCGCGAGTCCGGTGCGGCAGGCGTCTTCCTTGCAACACAGGTCGATCTCTGGCCTGTTTCGTCGCCGCAGGAATTCTACGGAGAGGCATGTCGCCTGTGTGGTCAGCCTGCTCCGGGACTGGCTCCGTTCTATGACGTCCTGGCCGAAGAGTCAGCCGCATTCGAGGGGCAGGTGGTCATAGCCGTTGGGGATACCCATGTATTCAGGGTCGATAAACCGCTGCGGGGCACCAACGGGGCCGTACTGCAGAACGTGACCCGTGTAGAGGGCTTCGGAGAACCCAACCTGCATTGGGTCCGGGTGGAAGTGGATCCGGCCGAGCGCCAGGTCTTCACCTTCTACCAGGAGTTCGTACCCGCCGGCTCGTGAGCCGATTCATGGTTCTTTTTTGCCCCGATCCGTACCTGCTTTCCCCGAGGGTGGAATGATGCGGCTGGGCACAGCGTCCAATCAAGGCTGCAATCTGGTAATTACCCCCATTCCCCTTATGCGTTTTGAGTCCTTGGGTATCTGCGCCGCGTGCGCGGCATTCCTTGTTTTGAGTGCCGGCTGTGCCTCCTCAATTGAATCGATGGAAGAAGAGGGGCGAACGGTTGCGGTCACCGATATGTCCGCTGCGGAAGCGCTCTACTGGCAGCGACAAGAAGCAGCACGCAGCAGGTATACCCAGGCTGAAGTGGACTTCATGACCGGCATGATCGGACATCATGCGCAAGCGCTCATCATGTCGGGCATGGCACCCGAAAACGCAGGTTCCAACGCCATCCAGATTCTGGCTGCTCGTATCATCAATGCCCAGAATGATGAGATTGCCACGATGCAGCGCTGGTTGCGTACCCGCGGTGAGCCGGTGCCCGAGGTTCATATCGACGGCCTCAACTTGATGGTTCACATCCCCGGCCAGGACCATGATATGGCGGGTGGGCATGATCATGCCATGATGCCCGGAATGCTTACGCGAGCGCAGCTCGAGGAACTGGCCGCCGCCCGCGGCGCCGCGTTTGATCGCCTGTTCCTTACCTATATGATCCAGCACCACGAGGGCGCTACCTCCATGGTCGACGATATGTTTGCCACCGATGGCGCAGGCAACGACGAAGACGCTTTCCGTCTGGCCACGGACATCAATGTGGATCAGGAAACGGAAATTGCGCGCATGCGGCGTATGCTTGAAGCGATGACTGAAAAGTGATGCCTGCCGTAACCCCGCCAATGGCACGCGGCATGAGCACCCATCTCTCACCCAAACCGAGAACCCCATGAACCCTTCTACCTGTACCACCCCCGGATCCTGCCTGGTCGGGAACGCCCTCTGGGGTGTGTTTTTTGCGGCAGTCCTGTTGGCCGGTTGCTCCTCCGGCTCCATGATGGATGCTGGCGAAGCGACGGCTTCCAGCATGCCCATGCTGTCCACAGAGGCGCCATCGCCTGATCCCCGGGTCGGTCTCGGAGCGGGTCTCTTCGATGCGGAGGAGGCCCTTTGGAACCTCAACAAGCTTTCCACGACCCCGCCGACCGAGGACTTCATTGGTGTCACCAACTCGGATCTGGCCTTCAAGGACAATTACGTCTTTCAGGGTAATTACAATGGGGTCATGATCTGGGATGTCGCCAATCCAAGCGCTCCCGAATTGGTCGTGGATTACCTCTGCCCAGCGTCGCAGAGCGACGTATCCGTCTACGGCAATCTGATGTTTGTTTCGGGCGAAGGCACCAGTGGTCGTCTGGATTGTGGTACGGAGGGTGTGGATGAGCGCGTGAGCGAGGATCGCCTGCGCGGTATCCGCATTTTTGACATTTCTGATGTGCGCAATCCCGAGTACATCCACAACGTGCAGACCTGCCGAGGATCGCACACCCACTCCGTCCTGAAGGATCCTGACGTGGACGACAAGGTTTGGATTTACGTATCCGGTTCTGCAGGCGTACGCCCGGAAGAAGAGCTTCCTGGCTGCTCCGCGGCCACACCGGATGAAGACCCCAACTCGGCCCTCTTCCGCATTGAAGTGATCGAGGTACCCCTCGACGCTCCGGAAAAAGCCGCCATCGTCAGTTCGCCCCGCATTTTCGAAGACCTGGTTGCCCCGCCGCAGCATGGCATGTCTCCCGCCGATCTGCGCATCATTGCCGAGGCCAAGGCCAATGGAGCGTTTACAGCCGATATTTTTGGTCAGGAGCGCATTCTTTCGGGACGCATGCTGGACATGTTTGCAACGCCGTTCATGGAAGCCCGGGGTGGAGGAGACATGACGGCAGCCGATAGTGCGGCCTTCCGCGAGGCACTACCCGGGATCATCGAGGCCCGTTTCGGCAACATGAATCGCAACCGCAGCGACGGACCGGCGCCGGGTCCCACCCAGTGCCATGACATCACCCTGTATCCGGAAGTCGGTTTGGCTGGTGGTGCGTGCGGTGGCTATGGCCTGCTTCTGGATATTTCGGACCCGGCCAATCCGTGGCGAATGGATGCAGCTGCCGACTCCAACTTCTCCTATTGGCACTCGGCCACGTTCAGTAACGACGGATCGAAAGTGCTCTTCACGGACGAATGGGGTGGCGGCGGCCAGCCCAAATGCCGTGAGGACGACCCCTACGAATGGGGTGCGAATGCGCACTTCACGATTGAGGACGGCAAGCTCGTATTCCACAGCTACTACAAGCTTCCGGCCCCACAGACCAATGTGGAAAACTGTGTAGCGCACAACGGCTCCATGATCCCGATCCCCGGACGCGAAGTCTTTGTTCAGGCGTGGTACCAGGGTGGTATTTCCGTCTATGACTGGACGGACATCAACAATCCGACGGAGATTGCTTTCCATGATCGCGGACCGGTCGATGCCGAGACGCAGGGCAATGGCGGCAGCTGGTCGGTCTACTGGTACAACGGCCTCATCGTGAGCTCGGAGATCTCCCGTGGACTGGACATTTTCGAGCTGACCCCGAGCGGATTCGTGAGTGAAAACGAGATTGCAGCGGCCAATACGGTTCAGCTCGACTACCTCAATGCGCAGGGTCAGCCGATGTACCACTGGCCAATGACCTTCGTGCTCGCCCGTGCTTATGTAGACCAGCTTGAGCGCGCGCAGGGGCTTTCCATGCCCCGGATCAATGCGGTCCGTGCGGCGCTTTCCAAGGCGGAAGGACAGTCCGGCTCGGCACGTCGGGCAACACTGACCAACTTGGCAGCCGATCTGGATGGCTCAGCGGATCACAAGGTGGCCATGCTGGTCGATACGATCCGCGGCTTGGCCTCCTGATGCTCCTTGGCTGATGCGTTTGGCACCCAGCCTCGCAGGGAGATGCCTTGGTAGGACGACCGCCCGGTATGACGCTGTCATACCGGGCGGATTGTTTATGCTCTCTTGCTGATCCGCTTCACTGGTAGGTGTTCTCCATGCAATCGTGTGCCTTTCTGACCTTGGCCGATCCGACCGGGTATCACATCGATGATCATCTGGCCGCCGATGCCCTGCGGGCGGTGGGCTATGCAGTGGAAACCATTCCATGGGACGCTCCCGGCCAGGCGTGGGATCGCTTCGATGCCGTTGTGGTCCGCTCCACGTGGGATTACCACAAGCAGGTGGATGCCTTCTTCGATGTACTCGACCATATCGCCTCATCTGGTCCTCGGCTTTTCAATCCGCTGGGCGTAATGCGATGGAACGCCGACAAGCGGTACCTGGCCGACCTGGCTGAAAAGGGCGTGGCTGTCGTGCCAACCCTGTTCGGTCGGGCTTTCGAACGCGGCGATGCCGCGCACTTTGCTGATATCATGGAGACCCGGGATCTCGTCATCAAGCCCATTCGGGGGGCGAATGCCGAGGGCGCTTTTCGGCTGGGTCCCGATGACGTGCCTGAGGCGGCAGTAGCACGTTTTGCATCGGACGATTTCATGGTTCAGCCGTTCGTCCCTACCGTCACCTCACAGGGCGAGGTGTCCCTGTTTTATTTCGGGGGCCGCTATAGCCATGCCATCCAGAAGATCCCGTCGAAAGGGGATTTCAGGGTGCAGGAAGAGCACGGTGGTACCATTCGTTCCTGGACCCCAGGGGAGTCTGCACACGAGGCGGGCACGCGGGTCATGCAAGGACTTGCCGAGCGCTGGCCGGACGCACCCACGCTGTATGCCCGTGTGGATCTGGTATGGGGCGACGATGCCTGGTGGCTCATGGAGCTTGAGGTCATCGAACCCTCCCTGTATTTCCGCATGGATACGCATGCTGCACACCGCTTTGCAGAGGCCCTGCACAGCGCCATCCGTTGACTCGGGGCGGAAGGACATCTAGCTTCAACCCCCCTTCGTATCAGCCCTCTACCATCATGCAGACCCTTTTTGTCGAAGATGCTCCCGAAGCCATTGGACCGTATTGTCACGCCGTGCGGTCCGGCCCTTTCTACTTCTTGTCCGGCCAGACACCCCTTGATGCCGACACGATGACCATTGTAGGGGATACCATTGAAGAGCAGACCGGAAGGGTCCTCTTCAATATTTCCACGGTCCTCAATGGACTCGGACTCGGGCTCGTGGATGTTGTCAAGACGACGGTCTACCTCAAAAGCATGGACGACTTTGCAGGCATGAATGAGGTCTACGGCAAGATCTTCGAAGGTCATCGTCCGGCTAGAACCACCATCGCTGTTCGGCAAAATCCCCTCGATGCGCTGGTTGAAATTGAGTGCATTGCCGAGGCGCCGGACTGATCCTGCCGTCCTAGAGATACCCCGCGGCCACGCGTTCGGCCAGATCGGCCACAGCAGGACCATTTCGATTGGTCAGGATGACCACGGTCAGCTCTGCGTCCGGATACCGGTGGATGACCGTGCGGAACCCTCGCGTGCTGCCTGTATGGCCGTAGCGCAGATGCCCCTGGTGGGTGTCGATACGCCACCCGAAGCCGTAGTCTGACAGCCCCGGTGTGAACACGAGCGTCATCAGGGAGTCGCTGACCAGTCCGTCGCCGTAGAGCGCCTGATCCCAGCGGTAGAGGTCATTGAGCGACGAGTAGATCCCACCATCGCCCAGCACAGCGCTGGTCTGGCTCTGGTCGCTGAAACCCACCTCGTCCCCTTCGACGGAATATCCGAAAGCACGGTTGGCCACCTCGTTCACGCCATCGATGAAGGCTACGCTCCCGTCCATTCCCAGCGGTTCGAAGATGCGGGTCCGCAGGAAGTCGGGAAACGAATGTCCCGATTTCGCCTCGATGATCAGCGCTAAAAGGGCATAGCCGGTGTTGGAGTATCGATAGTCCGTACCCGGGGGGAAATACAGGCTGTCCGTGCCTGTAATGAAGGTCAGGACGTCGGCATCGCGTACCTGTCCTTCGAATCCGTCGGGAATCAGGGATTCATAGTCCAACAAGCCGGATTGATGCTGGATGAGATGGCGGACGGAAACGCCAGAGGCCACATCAGGCATGCCGGCAAGAATATCCCGGACCTTCTCGTCCAGTCCCACTGCCCCCTCGTCCACGAGCATGGCCACGGCCATGGCAGTAAACTGCTTGGTTACGGATGCCAGTCGGAAGTTGGTGGCCACAGAGACCGGTATCCCCGCTTCCAGGTTTGCCATGCCATACGCGTCGGCGCGCTCGATTTCGCCCTTGCGGATGACCA
>JAFMNH010000174.1 GCA_017859335.1 Rhodothermales bacterium
GGCCCGCCGAGACTATAACAGCGCCGTGGCAGCGTACAACGGCAAGGTTCGACGCTTTCCCGGCTCGATTGTAGCTTCGATCACAGGTTTCGAGACGAAAGCGCCCTTCGAGGCGCGCCAAGGCTCAGAGGATGCTCCCGTCGTAGACTTCAACTGACTCGGCTGCCGCTTGACGTCTTCACTGTCCGATCCTTCCGCTCCACCGCGCATGCGCTTGCTGCCTCATCATCTGCCTCGCAGGATCGTCCTGGTGCTACTGGGAGGGCTGCTGTCCTGTTGCGCGCTGCGAATCGGGAGTGCCGCGGCACAGGTTCCAACGGTTTCAAGCAGCTTGGTGACCGACCTGGGTCAGTTTCTCGAGCCCATGGAAGAGCGGGCACTTGAGCGCAAACTAAGGACCTACGCCGATACCACGTCCACACAGATTGTGGTCGTCACGGTTCAGGATCTGGGTGGCATGGATGCGCAGACATTCGCCCTCGAGTTGGGCAGGCAGTGGGGTGTCGGTCAGGAAGGGCGCGATAACGGGGTCGTATTGCTCGTCTCACGGGCTGAACGCCAGATCCGGATCGAGGTCGGCTACGGTCTTGAGGGTGCCCTGCCGGATGCCTTGGCCGCCCGGATCATTCGCGATGTGGTCACGCCATCGTTCAAACAGGGGCAGTTTTTTGCAGGGATCAGTTCCGCAGTGGATCTGATCATGGCGGCCGCAGCAGGCGAGTTCGAAGGATTGCCAACAGCTCCCGGGTCTGGAGACCGGGGAAGGGGCAACCCTCTTTTCATTTATCTGGGATTTCTGTTCCTTTACTTCATTATCTCCGCTTTCCGAAACAGAGGAAACGGACACCGGGAATACCGAAAGGACACACGGGCAGGCCTGCCGATCATCTTCTGGGGTGGTGGGTCATACGGTCATCGTGGTGGTGGATTTGGTGGTGGAGGCTTTGGTGGCGGTGGATTCGGTGGTGGTAGTTTCGGTGGCGGTGGCGCCGGAGGTAGTTGGTAGCACGTATGAGTCGTCTCGATCAGTTGTTGGCATTTCACGCAGAAGAGCCGAACGATTCGTTCGTTCTGTTTGCCCTGGCCGCGGAGTACGTCAAGTTGAAGCAGTTCGACAAGGCGCTTTCAACCTTTCAGACGCTGCATGAGTCAAATCCCTCCTATGTAGGGCTGTATTATCACTACGGGAAACTGCTCCACCGGATGGGACGACGGGACGATGCAGCGGCCATGTACCGGGAAGGAATCGCTGTAGCCACTCGCCTGACTGATTTTCATGCCCGCTCCGAATTACAATCCGCCCTTCTGGAAATGGAAATCGAGGAAGATGACCAGTGATGTTTCGCGGGCAATCCGTCTGAAGAGTGTTCTCGTACTGTTCTGCCTCGCAGGATTCATCGGGAACGGCTCGAGCGTGGCTGCTCAGGATCGGAGCGCACCGGAAATCGTCTGGTTCACCGTGCGGCCCGGAGATACGTTGTTCTCCATTTCGCAACGCTTTGATGTACGCGTCGAGCAGCTTCAGCGTTGGAACAACCTAGCCGATGCGCGTATCCGCGCCGGCATGAAGCTTCGGGTGCTTCCCCCACAGTCATCTGGAGATGAGGATGCAGAGCGAACGCCCACCCCCGGCGCCATCCCGCTTGACGACCCGCCGTCGGAGGCACCCGCGTATCTTGATGACGATGTAACCGGGACCCAGATATCGTCGCTGGGAGGAGGTCTGGCAGGGGTTCCTGTCGATGCAGGCCAGACCGTGTATTCCCTTGCCAATCGGTATGCGCTTTCTCCCGATACGCTCTTGGCCTTGAATCCGGACCTGAACACGGTCCTTTCAGAAGGCATGCGCATCATCGTTCCCGAAGATCGCGTCGTGCGGCAGCGTACGGTATTTCGAGGGGATACCCTGTTCAGCATCGCTCGCGACGAGGGGGTTTCGATCGAGGCCCTGCGTCGGCTGAACAAGCTGACCGGCTCCACGCTGCGGGTGGGCCAGCGTTTGCAGATACCCTCGGCCCGCGTGGACGAAACAGAGATGCTTCGCCTGCCCCCTGCAGGCGACTATCCGATGCGGCCTTTTCCCACTCTGCTTCATGGCAGAGCGCTTTCAAAGGGACGAGTGCTTCGTCCGAATGCCTTCCTGATTGGACATCCTTCGCTCCCGGTCGGGACAATCGTGGTAGTCAAGGCGGGCGGCCGGTATGCCTTTGCCGAGGTGGCTGAACGAACGGTATCGCCCGACCCCCGATTCATCGAGGGGTCGGATGCCCTTCTGAGTGCATTGTCCCTCAGGCCCGGAGATCAGGTGTCACTCTTTGCGGTTCAATGAAACCGCTTTACGCCATGCACGAAGCGAGCAGAAACTCTGATGCCACACCGGTGCACGAGGATACGGACATGGAAGGCACGCCCGGGTCCGATGAAAACGGGACCGCTTCGTCGCGACCCGTCCGTTTTGGGTACTGGTCCGCCACCCGATCTGCCACCTACGGATTTTTGGCAGCGCTGCCGCTCTTCGGGCTCTATGAAAGTTTGATTCTTCTTGTC
>JAFMNH010000076.1 GCA_017859335.1 Rhodothermales bacterium
CGTCCTTCTCCACCAGGTACTCGCTCCACTCTTCCCTGAGCCACTTTGCTTCCTGCCACACCGCGTCCAGCGTCCGCTTGATGGACGTCTTCCCTTCCATGCGCGGATGGAAATAGTGCTCCTGACAGATCGTGTACATGTCCACCATGCGGAATGAACCGGTCGCATCCGCGGCAACGATCTGCCTCAGCCAATCGAGCAGCTCGGGATCATCGTATCCCTGCGCCAGCATCGCCTCTTGAACACCGCGCAGCGCCGTGCGCTCGAAGGCGCTCCAGATGAACACCGTGCCCTCGTCTCCAAGATGCTCCATCAGAGACCGCGCAAAGTCGAAGTTGGGGAAGTAATCCTCCGTATTGATCCATTCGGCGTGTGCGGGCTTGGCGCCTGCCTCATGGACCGTGTGGCAGCTCCACTGGAAAGCCACCTGCTGGTAGGGCCGCATACCGGCGTGGTAAGGCACCGCAATGCGCGTAGCCTCAAAATCAATGAAATGGTGCGGATACGGATGACCTTCCATGGCTCCTGAAAGGTCATTGCAACACCACTCCGTGCCCGCCTTCGTGTGCTTGATCTGGACCATGCGCCGCAGATCACGCTTGCCCGGCTGGCCACTCTTGGTAACCATATGCTCCGGCTGCAGATGCGTAAGGTCGGTGATGCCGCTGTGCACCAGCGTGTCCACATCGCGGATGCGGCTGGCGTAGTACATGTCGGCGATGTGGGGGCGTACGCGGGCACGATGGCCCCAGCACACCTCGAATCCATCGCCCTCCTCTCGAAGGCGGTATTCGCAGCTGAAGCAGTGCTTGCCGATGGGCACTTCGATGCGCCGCAGCGGATCTAGCGATGCCAGATAAGCCGCGGCATCCGCTTCTACACCCTCCTTGACGAAGGCTACGGCCTCCTCCGCATTGACTTTGGCCAGGAAATCCGATGCGCCCTCGGGCAGCCCATCGCCGATGTATTCCACCTCGCAAGCCACAAAGGGCTTTCCCCTGTACTCGGTAACCGTCCGCGTCAACTTGAAATCAGAAAAGCGAAGAGACTCGGAGGCCACCTTCGCCTTGTCCGGCATCATGAGGTAGGGAATGATCGTGCACTCGGGAAACAGATTCTCCAGCACCATGGTCTGGAACGCTACGTCGTCGATGTACTCGACCCACTTCGAGTAAAGCCCCCCCCTCGTGTTGAAAAAGGAGCCATGATGCTCGTCTCCACCCGTTTCCCAGGACTTGGCCTTGACCTCGATAAGCTCAATCGTGTTGCCAATCCGGTTGAAGATGTCCACGCGGACCAGCATGTCATTACAGACAAACGTCGGCTCGAACAGCGTGATGTCCTGCCCGGCATACTGCCTCATGAGGGCCTGCGTTGCTTCGATGGCTCCCTGATTACCCCCGTGATGATCCACGGCAATCCCATGCGGGTATCGCTGCCGCGCGACCTCTTCCACGATGTACCCCCCTTCGGCCAGCATCAGCAGGTACGGGTTCTCATCCTTCGTCGTCGCATACCGCTGCTTCTTCAGGAAGAGCTTGGCCGCGCAGTCACGGGCCAATGTGAAGTCGGACTTGGTCAGGTAGGAAGGCATGAGAGATGCGGAAATGAATAGGTACAGGCGACGATCAGGCGTTTATAGAACGCGAAGCTCCGTCACTCCTCCCCGTCCTCTTCCCCGCCCGGCAGCTCCAGCGCAGCCATGGACGGCAGCGCCTTCAGGCCGGCAATGCCCTGGATGGCACCATACATGTCCGTGGTCGACAGGACCACCTTCTCGATCTGCTTCTCGCGCTTCTTCCAGATGCGGCGCATGGAGCGCTTCTCGGATTCCAGGTCCGCATGCATCGAGGCAATTCCCTCCACGATGGACTCGATGGTCAGTTTGAATTCCGGGCCGGTCATGTAGTCATAGAGCATCCCCATCTTCTCCCCACGGTTGTGGGATGACTCCACGGCCATATCCAGCTCGATGACCATCCGGCGCAGCACCACAGCCAGGCTCTTGAACTCGGCAAACGTGCACACCCAGATGCCGTCTACCTGCCCCATCGCATCCATGTCCGATGGCATGGCCTCGGTAACGAGGACGCCTATGTCCGCGCCCTTCTCCCTCATGTCCTCCTTGAACTTGCCAATCCAGGCGGGCTGGAAGGTCTTCGTACGCTTGGATTCGTAGTAGATCGTGCCGCAGCGCAGCTTGCTTCGCGTGTTCACCTGCTGCACGCAGTCCCCGCCGCGGGCACCTTTCTTGATTTCCTCGATCGTATCCAGCGGAAACGTTTCCTGCAGCCACTCCTCGATGGCCAGCTCCTGCACTTCGCCCTGCAGCTGCATCGAACCCTGCTCGGCCCGCTGATTGGCTGCCTTGAGCGCATCGCGCAGGTCCACGATGGTCTTTTCCCGCTCCTTGAGCTTCATCTGGGCACTCTCTTCTGCTTTTAGCACCGCCTCCGCCTTCACCCGCTGCACCTCGGCCGCAATCTTCTGTTGCGCGCGCGCCTCATACTCCTCGGCCATCTCCTGCATCTGTCGCTCCAGCTTGCCATGCTCGGCCTTGAGCAGGTTCAGCTCCTTGACCTTGGCACTCTTCTCCTGCAGCTCTTCCTGCATGGATTTGACCTGATCGGCGGTTTCTTTTTCAAGCTCCGCCTTGAGCGCCTTGCGCTCCGTGGCCATGCGCTCGCTCAGCTGCCGGGCAACCACCTCCTCGAAGTCTGCTTCCCGGGCGGCCAGCGTTTCCTCGGCCTTTTTGAGTGCCATGCGCTCCTTTGCCAGGGCCGCTTCGTTTTCCTTTCTAAGGCGCTCGGTAAGCGCAGAGCTTACGTCGATGGTATACCCACACTTGGGGCATTCGATACTGTCGGAGGACGTCATGGGGCTCTCGGGTCGATGATCAGGAATCAGGGGCTGTTCTGTTGACCGGTGCAGCCAAGGTGTAGTTCCCCGAAAACAACCCCTAGGAAACGAATACCCGGCAGGATCCGTACCTCTGTCGAATCAGCCCATGCCCTTCCATGAAAACCTGCGAACAATGCGGCAATCCGGTTACGGACGAGGTGTACGTGTGTCCGTATTGCGAAGGGCATGATCTGCAGGTGGCGCAAGGAGCACTCGTTGTGCGCCGTATTGACCTCGGTCATGCCGGTCTGAGTGTTGCAGAGGCGCGGGAAACACTGCGGGATGCCATCGACGTGGCCTCTTACCGCGGAGAGGACGTGCTTGTGGTTGTTCACGGGTATGGGTCCAGCGGCACGGGCGGGCACATTCGATCCATGGTCCGGTCCGAGGCGCACCGGGCTCTTTCAGAACGCGTCATCTCGGGATGGACAGCCGGGGAGGAGTTGGCGACGCGAGCCGCAAAGGAACTTGTTCGTCGATTGCCGGCCTTGGCCAGAATCGATGCCTGGCAGCGGGATAATCCGGGAGTGACGATCCTCGTGGTGCGCTGATCCCGTCAGGCGGTCAAAGAGTGGTCCCTTTCAGGCGGTCAAAGGGCGCCCCGGTAGGCCCAGATGGCGTCCACTTCCATGTCGAACCCACCGTCCTTGCCATCCAAGAGGTAGAGCCCCACGGCTTCAATGCGGGAGGGGTCCAACGCGCCGGCGTTGACGGGCCGGCCAAAAATGCTGGAGCGGAACGCCGAAAACGGAATCCGAACCACACGCCACTCCTCGGACGTATCGAAGGGCGCACGACGGGAGATACTGCGGCCCCGGTATCCGAAGCCGTCATCAAGCTCGACTTCAAAGGTCCGCCCGTTTCCTCGAACGCGCAGGGCCACGCCCTCGTATCCCTGCAGATTGAAACGTTTGCGTGCGCGTACCGATGTGAACCCACCGCCCCGCGTTACAAGGGTGCCCCAGAAATGCAGGCTGCCATCCTCGATGCGGCCATTGCCCTTCGATCGCCCTCCCATGACTCCGTCATTGACAATGCCCCAACGCGCCTCTGTCTGGCTTTCGAAGTCGAACAGGAGTAAATCCGTTTCCGAAAGGGTCGATTCCTGTGCCTTCAAACCGTCTGTCTGACTGATGAGGAAAAAAGCCATGAGAAAGACTGGAAGGACGGCGCTGCGGCGGGATGCACGTCCGTCGATGAGGAAGGAACGACAAAACGAGGTGGGTATGCGTATCATGAGGCCATGAAGAGAAGCGGGCACAATCACCATGAAGGGTCGTCGGAAGCGTGTCCCCTGTGCGGACACGCAGGCAGTGCCTTCCAGGATGGAGAGTACCTTTCGTGTCCCGAGTGTGGCGGATTGTTTCGGCCAAGGGCGGCGTTTCTTCCAGCTGCCGAAGAAAAAGCCCGGTATGAGGAGCATGAAAACGATGTCCTCGATGATCGCTACCAGGCCTTCGTCTCCCCCATCGTGGACGCCGTGCTCAGGTATGGCAGGCCAACGGACCGCGGCTTGGACTTCGGCTCAGGCACGGCGCCCGTCATCGCTCATCTCTTGCGCGAGCACGGCTTCGACATAGCCTGTTATGACCCCTTTTTCAGCAATACTCCCGGCCTGCTGGAGCATACCTACGACTACATTGTCTGCTGCGAGGTCATCGAGCACTTCCACGACCCTGCCGCGGAGTTCGAAAGACTCCATGACATGCTCCTGCCCGGCGGGCGCCTCTATTGCATGACCATGCTCTACCACGACGGAATCGATTTTCCGAACTGGCACTATCGCAGGGATCCGACGCACGTCTTCATCTACCGCGAAGAGACCATTCTGTGGCTTGCCCAGCGGTATGGCTTTTCCAGCGCCGCGATAGACGGACGCCTGATTGTGCTGCAGCGCTGAGGTCAATTGACGGCGCGCCGGGGATACGCTGCGATGTAGTCAGAGGGCAGCGGAGGAGCACACGCTGTGATACACTCAGGCAGCAGCGCGTCGAATCATGCGCCAACAGCTGAACATGAGCAGGAAGAAGAGGAAATCCGCTATGCCGAATACCCAGAAGAAGACAACGTGCGGCAGGCCCTCGAGTGCAAAAAAGATGAGGGCAACCAGGAAGTAGGCCAACTTATACAGCCAACCCACCGCAATCAGGTCTTCATTGCGATACAACGGCGCCCTGAAAATGAGTGCATAGGCCACGCCAATCACAAAGAGAAAGGCGCCGATCAGGACCAGAAATCCCTCGTAGGCCGGCAAGGCATCGCTGATATCAAGCAGGGCGAAGGCGCTTGCGTAGAAAAAGGTAAAAACGATGCCCAGCGTCAGATCGTAGACGGCCGCCACCAGGAAAAGGATACGATACCATCGTTCTGCAGGAATAGTCATGCCACACCTCCGAGCGCGGGTGCAGCGCGCTCTGTTTGAATGGAACGAAGGATGGATTTGAAACGGGCGCGCCGCTCAGCGGTCATCTCATCGCCGTACAACACCGACGCCATGCGCCTGAAACCGTGCTGAAGCTCCTCGACCGACATGTCACTCGGCTGGAAATTCAGGTCAAAGAGTGTGCATCTGTTCCACTCCCCGGGGTAGAGTAGACGGCCTTCACGGGAGAGGCGATCGTAGAGGGGCGTACCGGGAAATGGCGTCAGGATGGTTACCTGAACTTCAAGGAGTCCCGACTCCTGGACGAAGTCAATGACCTCATCGAACACATCTGCCGTGTGCCCATCAAGGCCCAGCACGAAACAGCCATTGACTGAAATGCCGCGGGACTGGATGGCATCGATGGCCGATCGGTACTCGTCGTAGCGTTTCCGCTTCCAGTTGTTGTGCAGCTCCAATCCGTCCAGGCCCGTCGGAACCGGACTTTCCAGGCCAATCAATACCTGAGCGCAGCCACTTTCGCGCATCATGTCGAGCAGCTCGGGATCCTTGGCCACAGAAAGATCGGTTTCGGCGAACCAACGCACGTGCCGCTCGGCCAGCTGGGGCAGCAACGTCTTCCAATACCGATGATTGACAAACGCGTTATCGTCTGCAAACTCGATGAAGGGGTGTTTCCAGAGCGCCTTGATCGCATCAATCTCGCGCAGCACCAGGTCGATGGGCTTCTGCTTGTAGCCCTCGGTCAAAAGGATGGAAGAGGCGCAGAACTCGCACCGGTGCGGACACCCCCGACTCGTCTGGACCGTGAGACGGTTGTAACGCTCGATATCCAGCAGGTCGTAGGCGGGAAGGGGGGCATCCTCCAGGTCGTAGGCGCACGTTCGCCCATCATAGACGGGCTTCAAGGTGCCGTTGGCGGCATCCCGGACCAGCTCAGCCCACACAGGCTCTCCTTCCCCAATGACAATGGCATCGCTGTGGAGCATGGCCTCGGCGGGCAAGGATGTGACATGCAGCCCACCGAGGACAACGGGCGTACCCATCGCACGGAATCCGTCCGCCAATGCATAGGCCTCCCCTATCTGCGCGCTGAAACTCGAGATGCCAACCAGGTCGAAATCTGATGGGAGATGGTCCAGGTGGCGAATGTCTTCGACCTCGATATAGTCGACCTCGTGTTCTTCCGGCGTCAGGGCGGCCAACGTCAACAAGCCCAGGCTGGGCAGCGAGGCAATGGTCTTGCTCCGCTCCACAAAGCCAGGCAGTGTCAGGCCCATCTCCAACAGTTCGGTATCCACCACACGAATACCGCTCATGGCAATCAAGGCGATCCTCATGATGCGAGCCTCCCGCTCACCTGAGCGCGAAAATGGTCAGTGCCACAGCAACGACCACGCTGCCCACCGGCACGATAAAGAGATGGCGGAAGCCTTTCTTCCAAGCGGCCAGGTAGCACACCAGGGGCATCGTGATCAGGCCAACGATCAGGAGAAACGAAGCATCGTCGATTCCCCTCGATGCAAGATTCAGCGCCTGCACCGTGAGGCCGAAACCCAGGTTGATGAAACCGATACCGAAGAAAGCCACGTGCCCCAGACGCATGAGCCGTCGCCTCCAGGAGCCGTAACCACCCAGCCAAGCTTCGTCGTGGAATAGAAGACCCGCGACGGCGCCCGCCAGGGCGCCGAACAGAAACGCCATCCAAGCCGCAACGATATTCTGTTCCACGTTCTCTCCGTTGAAAACCTTGCAACAGAGTAGCGAAGCAGCATGCACAGCACTGCGAGGGAAGACCAAAGAAGCCGTGTACGACCAATCCCTAGACGACTGTCAGGATATACAGGATGGAATCAGCCGATGGTCAGGGATCCGATCAAGGGATTCACAGGGTATATCCCGGCATCTCCCACCCGTTCTGATATTCGATCGAGGTGAGCGCATTGGCTTCCTCGTCTCCCCCAAAAGCGCGGCTCTCCTGGTCCCAATGGATCTTGCGACCGGTCTTGAAGGCGATGTTGCCCATATGACACACGACCGCGGCCTTGTGTCCCACATCCACCGGGGCGTTGAGCGCTTCCCCGTGGCGGATGGCATTGGTGAAGTTCAGGGTGTGCCTATGCACATCGCTTCCTTCGTAGATGGGCGTGGCGGGCACCTGTACGAGCGCCTCTCCCCCTTCCTCTTCGGCAATGACCTCCCATCCTTGCCGATTCACAACGAGCGTGCCGTTGTTGCCGATGAAAGCCACGCCGTGATTGCGACCGTATGGTCCGAGATCGATCCCCGTTGCGTGCTCCCACAGCATGGTGAACTGCCCGAAATCGAACACGGCCTGCAGCGTGTCGGGCGTCTCGGACGCATCGTCCGGATAGGCCATCTTGCCGCCCGTGGCCATGACCGATTGCGGGTAGGGCGCATTCATGCCATAGAGCGCATAGTCCACAATGTGGACGCCCCAGTCCGTCATCAGGCCGCCCGCGTAATCCCAGAACCAGCGGAAGTTGAAATGAAAGCGGTTGCGGTTGAAGGGCCTGTGGGGCATCGGCCCGAGCCACATGTCATAGTCCACGCCTGCGGGTACGGACTCGTCCGCCAGGATGGGCACCGGCTTCATCCATCCCTGATAGGCCCATGCTTTGACCGTGCGGATGTTGCCCAAGGCTCCCGAGTGCACAAAGTCCACCGCGTCGCGCCAGTGCGGACCGCTGCGCTGCCACTGGCCCATCTGGACGCGGCGGCCCGTTTGACGGGCCGCCGCCATGATGACGTCGCATTCTGAGATGGTGTTGGCCAACGGCTTTTCCAGGTATACATCGAGGCCCGCCTCCATGGCGTGTACCGCCTGCAAGCAATGCCAATGATCGGGACTTCCAATGACTACGAAATCCAGATCATCCCGCTCAAGCAGGCGCCGATAATCCGTGTAGGTCTCCGGCGCGACTCCTTGCCGTTCCTGCGTATCCGCCGATCGACGCGCCAGTACCTCGTCATCCACGTCGCAGATGGCCACGCAGCGGATATTGTCTTGCTGCAGGAGCGAATTCGTATTCGTGAAGCCCATCCCTCGGATTCCGATCGTGGCAAATCGGAGCTCGTCGGAGGGTTTTGCTACCCTGGCAAATCCGGGGCGGGTCCAGATGGCCGGCCCCGCCGCGACGGCGGCCGTGCCCACGGCGGCCTGCTTCAGGAACGAGCGACGGGAATCGGAAGAAAGGCGCATGACATGGCTCCGCTTGACGGGTGGATGAAGTCCGGGTGAAGAGACCCAAATAACTCCGCCCGCCCGTCAAAGGCAAGCCCTGTGCAGGCTGCATTTTCAATGCGCTGCACAGGGCTACCCGAAACCTGAAATTCTTTTGCTCCCCCAGGGGCCTACTTCAGTAGCATGACAGGCATGACATCGCTGCGGCCACCAGCCTGCATCCGGACCAGATAGGTACCAGAGGGCAAGTTGGAGGCATCCAGTTGAACCGTGTGGCTGCCGGCAGCCAGTCGTTCTCCCGCAATCAACACGAGCCGCTCCCTTCCGAGTGCATCATAAAGACCAAGGGTGACGACGTCCTGCCCGGTGGTCTCGAAGGAAATGGTCGTCTGCGGATTGAAGGGATTGGGATAAGCAGCCGTCAGGCCGAATCCTGCCGGAAGCGTATCGTCCTCGACGTCCACACCGGTTCCGGGCGTTATTTCGACCTCCGTCTCCAGGACGTAGTACCCCCCGACCGCATCATCAAAGAGGAGCACGCTGTAGGCACCTACCGGCGGCACGGGATCGAGCGGCGTGCCACTGATGGCCTTGTACTCCACCGTTTCGGTCAACGTTACCATGGATCGGCCCACGAGATAGGTGTCCAGCCCAGCGCCCGTCAGGTAGATGGCGAACGAGGTTTCGCTGCTGCATGAGGTGGATAACGCGTTGCGCGCCATGGCTACGGCAAAGTCCAGCGCCTCTCCCTGAGCAGCCGTGCTAGGCCCGGTGTCTCCCGAGTACACATCGGCAACGCAGGCGTCCAGGAGATCCGAGTACGATGCCCGGTTGGCAGCATTCTCCCGCAAGACCCGGTTGTTGTTGGCCGACACGTTGGGTGGGTCGTCGGCAGTACCGACCGGGTAAACGACGAATTGGGAATTGGGGTCGGAATAAAAAGGCACTCGGGAGCAGGTGACACCGTTGTCGATGCATTCGTTCGGATAGGCCATGATCGTAAGCAGGCCGTTTGCCATATCCACATAGCCATGGCTCCACAGCTGGAAAGCATCGTCCGGGTCGGGGGTGACATAGGCATCGTGACCCATTCCCAGATTGTGTCCAATCTCATGAGCAAAGGTTTCGATCTCACACTCATCAAAGGCTGTTACGCCAAAGCCAAGATCCACGCCGGACAGCGACTGGTAGGCAATGCCACACGTATCGCCTTTATACGTGGGGAGGATCAAATGAACCAGATCGGCGCCGTACTGCGCGCGCAACGCATGGGCTTCATCCAGAATACCATCGCCGGGCGTTCGCAACGCATCGAGGTCATCGCCCATATCGGCAAACTGCGAATCGTCGTAGTCAATAACCTCCGCGTGAACGATCGTAAATGTGATGTCCGTGTTTCCCCCATTGATAACCGACAGATTTAGATAACTCTCGTAAGCTGACTGCAAAGCAATGCGTCCTGCTGTCAAGAGTGAAGTCTCTATGTCGCTGTCCCACAGGACAAGGATGTCGATGTCAGCGGACGATTGCCCCTTGGCAGTAGCCTCTGACCACTGGATCTTGCGAGGCATGTGCTCGGGGATGACGGCGTCATCACGAAGAGGCTGGCGCTGCGTAGGATCCACCAGGTTCAGAACGGATCCGCCCCCACGCGTTGGGCGAATTTCATACTGCTGGCCTTCGATATGGAAGGAGCCGGCTGCTACCCCCTCGTGGATGGCTACATGGAAGGTGGAAGGCGGCGCGCCGGGGACATGGCCGCTCAGGACCATAGAGCCTGCATCGTTCAGTTGTGCGCGCGTGACATCGATGCGCTTAGACCCAGTCTGGAGTGCTACATCAATGCTGGAGAGACTTCCCGCAGCAAGCGCTGAGACCACGTCCTCGTTCATGCGAAGGCAGGACGCAACGGTCTCGCCCCTGGAAGGAGTGTATTCGCAAAGGGTGGATTTACCGGCCTCTACCGGCGTCCAAAGGGACTGTGCATTCGTGGAGAGAGCACTGACTGCGCCAAGGAAGAGCAATACGAAGAGGCGAAAGGAAGACGTGTACATATAGACGGGCAAAGGGTCGACGGAATCGAAACGTGCAAGCGCCCAAGGTAAACCGATCTACGTATTGCGGCAATATGCCATTATCCGGGCTTTCAGAGTCCGTGTCACTGGACAGCCGGCCTGACCTGTTCTCCCAGAAGTCTGGCAGCCGTGGAGAGTTGTTCGTGACTCAGGTGCGCCACGTTCATGTGCAGCGATGCGCGGGCCAGACCTCCAAGGGACTCGGCATGTCGCGACAGCTTCTCTGCCACGTGCTCAGGACTCCCAACCATGAGGGCACCGCGCGGCCCCGTAACCCAGTCGTACGCCTCACGGGTGGTTGGTCCCCACCCGCGTTCGATACCGATCTTGGAGAACGTCTTCTGGTAGCCCGGGAAAAATTCCTTGTGGGCTTTTTCGGTGGTTTTGGCCACGTATCCGATGAAATGCACGCCCACCTTCAGTTTGCTCGCATCGTGGCCGCCTTCCTGCACGGCGCGCCAGTACAGGTCAACGAGTGGTTTGAAGCGATGCGTTTCGCCACCGATGATGGCGATCATGAGGGGGAGGCCGAGGAGTCCGGCCCGCACGAACGATTCCGGGGTGCCGCCGACACCGACCCAGACATCCAGCTTGTCCTTGTAGGGCCGCGGATAGACGCCCTGTCCCGTGAGCGCGGGCCGGAATCGACCTTGCCAACTCACGTGTTCATGCTCCCGGATGGTCAGGAGCAGCTCCAGTTTCTCCTGAAAGAGCTCATTGTAGTCCTTGAAGTCGAAGCCGTACAGGGGGAAGGCCTCGGAGAAGGATCCACGCCCCACGACCACGCCTCCTCGCCCGCGGGAAATCAGGTCCAGCGTCGAGATCTGCTGGAAGACACGCACCGGATCGGCCGCGCTGAGCACCGTCACAGCGCTCATGAGCTGGATGTTCTTCGTGCGGGCTGCCGCCGCGGCCAGAATCAGATGGGATGCTGAATCCAGGTACTCCGGACGATGGTGCTCGCCAATTCCGAACGTATCCAGACCGACCTGGTCGGCCAGCTCCACACGCTCGAGAAGCTGCTCGATAGCATCGGCCCGCATGTCGGGTGTGCTTGTCTCGTCGTCCTTGAGCGAGACGGCTGCAAAACTGTCGATCCCAAGCTTCATGGTGCCTGTGGTTTATGGGCGGGCAGTGTCCCCCATGAGTGCGTCTTTTGTACGAATGTTACGCCATTTCGAGGCTGACTGCCGACCCGGGATTTGCTACCTTTGGGCTCCCTTCATTCCCCGCCGAATACGTGATTGACGAAGGCTACATCAAGTTCAATGCCGAGTGGAGCGAGGGACCACCCCCGAGCTGGCACAAGATCCGCGCGCTCAACGAGTACCGCCAAGTGCTCTATGACCACGGTCTGATCGGCGCCCTGCCCGAAGGCATCGGATTCGGCAATATCAGCATTCGTGACGAGCCTACGAGTCGGTTTTTGATCACGGGCTCGGCCACCGGCAACTTCCGTGAGCTGGGCCCGGAGCATTTCACCACCGTCACGCACTACGATTTCGACGCGAACTCCCTGCGCTGTCGCGGTCCGGTC
>JAFMNH010000007.1:0-32833 GCA_017859335.1 Rhodothermales bacterium
TCCCAGCGCAATGATCAGCAGGGACGAGATGGCCGTGAAGTAGTAGTTGCCCAGTGGATTGACTAGCACCGAGGGGTCGATGATCTGGGCTGCTGGCTGCGTGAAGCCCTGCAGGAGTGGATCGAGCGCACCAGGCAACGGATTGGCCGAAAAGCCTCCTGAGACCCCGGCAAACGCAGCCGCAATACCCGCAATCGGGTGCCGCCCAACGGCGTAAAAGATGATGCCGCCCAGGGGTATGACGAGCACGTATCCGGCATCGATGGCACTGTGCGAAATAAGGCCGACCAGCACAATCATCGGCGTCATGAGCGCCTTGGGTGTCCATGACAAGGTCATTTTGATGCTGGTGTTGAAATACCCGGCCTCATCGGCCACACCGACGCCCAGCATGGCCACGAGGACGACGCCCAGTGGCGCGAAGCCCGTGAAAATGGTCACCATCTGGGAGAGGAACGTGGCCATCGCATCCCCGGCCAGCAGGTTGTTGATGACGATTGGTGTGCCAGAACGGGGGTCGATTTCGCTGAATGACATGCCCGACATGATCCAGGACAGGATCCAGACAACGACCAGCGAAATCAGGAAGAGGATGGCGGGGTCGGGCAACTTGTTGCCGATGACCTCGATGCGGTTGAGGGCCCGTTCGATGAAGCCGGGCTTGGCTTGGGCAGAAGTGTCCATGGGGGAGCGGGTTGCGTCTGATGAATGTTGGGTTTTCATGAACCGAACCGGAGGAATCTACGGGGTTCATGCGGGAATCGCGACTGCTACGGGAGGATGGTTATCATCCGTACCTCCGTGCGCTTTCCTCGGGCATCGCGGAAAGAAACGCGATACACGCCGGGTGTCAAGCCGGCCGTATCAAGATGCCATCGACCTGCAGGGACGGCAGTGGTACCTACCTCGCGCCCCTGGATATCGAAGAGGCGAACCATACCGCTATCGGCGCTTGTGCCACGGACAGGATCTCCCTGTCGAACCGGGTTGGGATAGACCTCCATCTGCAGCGGGGAAGATTCTGGGCTGGCCGCTTCGCTGGCCACATTGAAAAAGGGATTCAACGCGCTGGCCGCCGGCAAAACGTCGCCATTATTGTCGAAGAGGGCCAGGTTTTCCCAGGCGGTCGGGTATTGGGGGAGCGCCCACAGCTCAGGCGACCAGTAGCAGACGCCGACACCCATCCTGTCCGGCAGATCCAGAACCCGCTGAACGATGGCCTCCATCATGGCCCGCTGGCCTTCGGGTGTGGCCGGGTAGCCGTCGATGAGCTGATCGGCGCTGCCCACGAAGTTGTTCTGGCTGTCAAACCACTGCAACGTCCACGGATAGGCGATTTCAGACAGCATGACGGGCTTGTCGTACCGCGTGGTGGCCACGTCGAGGGCAGCCTCCAGATCACTCAGGTCGCCGTGCCAGAACGGGTAATACGAAAGCCCGATCAGGTCGAAATCCACATTGAAGTCGGTGAAATTATCGAAGAACCACCGCACGCCGTTCGCATCGCCGCCCCGGTCAATGTGGATCATGATCTGGATGTCATTACCGCCCGCTTCCCGGACGCCCTCTATGCCGGCTTTCGTCAGCGCCGTGTACCGGCCCCACTGGGACGTGGTGTCGAAGCTGCCACCCACGCGACCTTCATCCCACAACATGCCGGTGGTGGTTTCATTTCCGATCTGTACGATGTCCGGGGTTGTCCCCTGGTCGACCAACGCTTGGATGACATTGGCTGAATAGGTCCGCACGGAGTCCCGCAGGGCGGTGAAATTCAAGTTTTCCCACGCAGCCGGCTTGTACTGTTTTCCGGGGTCGGCCCAGTAGTCGGAATAATGGAAATCCAGCATGAAACCGAGGTCCAGGGCCTTGATGCGCTTCGCCATCTGGAGCGTTGCTGCCAGTCCATCGCGTCCATTGTCCGGTGTATGCCAGATGCGCAGACGTACCATGTTCATTCCGTGATCCTTCAGGATGGCCATGGCATTTTTCTGCATGCCGCCATCGTAGAATCGGGCGCCAGCGGCCTCGAGTTCATCCAGGTAGGACATGTCCCCGCAGGCTTGGAACGGTCGTGACTGACTCGAAGCAGACTGCACGAGAAGGAACAGGGCCAGAATGGCAAGTGGGCGGTACATCCGGGATGGGTTGTCGGTTCTTCCGTTCATCCGTCAGATATACGACGCGCCGGCTTCTGTTTCACGGTATTCTCTGGAATGGTTGGACTGTAATAATCGTCAGAGCGGCAGAAACGCCGTTTTGATCGGTGCGTTATGCTTTTGGACACCTGCAACCTTACCCCTTCGTGACACTGATGTACCGACATTCTTTCCATCGTCTTTTTGCACTGGTCGTGGCCCTCGCCTTTCTGACGGTGCCCGCCTCGGCCCAATCCCTCGCCGTTGATGGCTCCACCGGCCTCGGATTCGGAGGTACGGTTTCGATTTCCGGCGATCACATCGTGGTCGGCTCGGCGCCCACGGGATGGCCCCGCGGTGATGAGCCCGCCGGTGTGGTGTACGTCTTCTCCCGCGCCACAGACGGCGCATGGAATGAGGCCGCTCGCCTCATGGCGTCCGATGCCCAGGTGGGTGATGACTTCGGCCGCACGGTGGCCATGCATGGTAATCGCATCGTCGTAGGCGCACCCGGCATGAATGCTGCCTACGTCTACGATCTGCAGGAGGATGGCAGCTGGGCCCAGACGGGTAAGCTGGAGCCCTCCAGCCTGGCTGAAGGCGCCGAGTTCGGCGGGGCCTACGCCCGCGCCGGCAGCCGCACAGGCAACATCGCCTTTGCCAAGGATCAGATCATCGTGACCTCCTACAATGGCGAAACACATGACGGTGCGGTCCACGTTTTCCGCCCGTCGGACGGTGGATGGGAGGAGATGGTCACCCTCAAGGCCGCAACGGCCAAGGAAGGCGATGGCTTCGGCTTCGCCGTGGCTGCTGACGATGGCAACATCTTTATTGCCGCGCCCCGCACGAACGAGCAGGCCGGTGTCATTTATGTCTTCATGGACCACGGCTACTGGATGCAGATGGGCATGCTCAAGCCTTCGGGTGAAGGCGCCGCGCAGTTGGGGTCCTCCCTGGCTGTTTCGGGGGGCAAAGTCTTCGCCGGGGCTCCGGCCACGAACCGTACGGGTGCTGTTGAGGTTTACGCCATGCAGCCCAATGGCATCTTTGGGCATGAAAAGATGCTTTCGCCCGTGGTTGAGGAAGGTCAGCGCCTGTTCGGTTTCGGTCGTGGCGTGGCGGCCAGCGGCAACCACGCGGTCATCACGGCGGGTGGCGCGGCCTACGCTGTGGCGCTTGATTCGGGCGACATGACCCGCATTGAAGCGCCCGAGCGTCGCCTGCAGCCCGGATTCGGAACCGGTGTGGCCTTTGACGGCACGACGGCTGTCGTTGGCAGCCCGTCGGCGGATTATGAGGCCGGTGTGGCGTCCGTCTGGGAAGCCACGGCCGACGGCTGGAATCACACGGCCACGCTGGAGAGCGAAGTCATCCGCTTTGCTTCCTACTCGGGCGACAAGGTGGAGTGCGAGGACGGTTCGGCCCAAGGCTTTGCCTGTGACAACGTTGATCTCGTCTCTTTCATGAGCGTCGGCGACGTTTCCACCGACCGCGGCGTGGGCATGACCGACATCTGGGGCTGGGAAGATCCCGAAACGGGGAAGGAGTGGGTCATCCTCGGACGCACTGAGGGGGTATCGTTCGTCGATATCTCCAACCCTGGCAATCCGGTCTGGGTGGGCGAAATGCCGAAGACCGCGAGCTCCCCTGGTTCGGGATGGCGCGACGTCAAGGTGTACAAGGACCACGCCTTCGTCGTAGCCGATGGCGCCGAGCAGCACGGCCTGCAGATCTTTGACCTGACGCAGCTTCGAGACGTGGATCCGGCCGACATGCCCGTCACCTTCCCGGAAACAGCCCGCTACGATGGTACGGCCTCCACGCACAACGTGGTCATCAACGAAGAAACCGGCTTTGCCTACCTCGTTGGCAACCGCTCCGGTGGTGAGACCTGCGGCGGACAGCTGCACATGGTGGACATCCGCGACCCGCAGAACCCGGTCTTTGCCGGCTGCCAGTCCTTCGATGACGCCGGTGGTACGCACGATTCGCAGTGCGTCCTCTACCGGGGCGACGACACAGACTACCAGGGCCGTGAGATCTGCTTCAACTCCAGCGGCAACATGTTCGTGATTGCCGACGTGACAGATAAGGAAAACGCCGTTACGCTGGCCGCTACGTCCTACCCGAACCAGGCCTACACGCACCAGGGCTGGCTGACGGAGGACCATGATTATTTCTACATGAACGATGAGCTGGACGAGATGGGTGGTCTGACCGAGCAGACGCGTACGCTTATCTGGGACGTGCGCGATCTGGAGGATCCGGTGCTGGTCAAGGAGTTTTACCTGTCCAATGCCGCTTCGGACCACAACCTGTACGTCAAGGACAACTTCATGTACCAGTCCAACTACCAGGCCGGCCTGCGCATCCTGGACATCACGGATCCGGAAAACCCGGTCGAAGTGGGTCACTTCGATACGGTGCCCTTCGGTGAGGATGAAGCAGGATTCGGTGGGTCCTGGAGCAACTATCCGTACTTCAAGAGCGGCATCATTGCCGTCAGCAGCCGCGGGGAAGGGCTCTTCCTGCTGCGCAAACGCGAGCTGGACCTGTGATTTGACGTGATCTGCCTACTGATCTGATGAGATTGGCGATATGCGGCGGGGCGAGGTGGATACCTCGCCCCGCCGCATTCAACCCGTTCGAATAGCGCGTCCTCAGGCCCCGGGCCAGGTATCTCCTACGCGGTACCCCTGTGGCCATGGATCGTCAGGATCCAGCATGAGCTGCCGGGTCCCTACAATCCATGCCCGGCCTGAAACCGTTGGGATGACGGCTTGGCGCTCGCCATCAGTGCCTCCGGCCCCCACGGTCGTCGTTCCGGCAATTCGCCCGATGAACTCCGAGTCGATGATGGATCGGGCCCGATAGGTCATATCGCCCGTCATTCGTCCTTTCGCATGCAATACCGCCATGCGAGCCGAAACCCCCGTACCGGTCGGACACCGGTCGAGTTTTCCCGGGCGGATCGCCACGGTGTTCCGCCCGGTGAGTACGCCGTCTTTTTCGACCAACGGCTCGGTGAACTGGCAGAAGGAGATGTGGTCCCAATCCGGATTTTCAGGATGCGTGAATCCGAGTTGGTCATTGGCAGCTGCCACAATCTGGACTCCGAGCTGAGCCAGCTTCTGGGCATTTCCCGGGTGCAGCTCCACGCGTGCCTCGGCGGCATCCACGATCACAAAACTGTCGCCGCCGTAGGCTGTATCCACTCGCAACGTACCGACGCCCGCAACCTCGAGCTTGGCATCCAGCTGGTCCGCGAATGAGGGCACATTCGTAATCTGCACCCGCTCGGCCTTTCCGTCACGACATGTTGCCGTGACCCGGACCAACCCTCCCGGGGCCTCCAGTGTGAGCACGGTCTCGGGCTCCTGCATAGGGATCATGCCCGTGTCCAAGAGGGCCGTGGCCACGCACATGGAATTCGACCCGGACATGGGTGGCGTATCGGCGGGCTCCATGATGATGAATCCCATATCCGCATCCGGGTGCTTTGGAGGCACGAGCAGATTCACGTGCCGGAATACGCCGCCACGGGGCTCGTTCAGGACGAAATTGCGAAGCGTTTCATCCTGCGCAATCCACGAGCGCTGCTCCCAGATCGTTTCTCCCGGAGGCGGCGCAACGCCACCAACAATGACATCTCCGACCTCTCCCTCAGCGTGGACGCTGACAATCTGTATCAACTTCTGCGTTCTCACAATCCGCTTTGGTCAAGGGTGGGGGTCAGTTCGTGCCCATTCCGTCTTCGAGCGCCGCGCGACCACCGACGATCGGAATCTCGATGGACGTCGCATCGAGATCCACCTGGAGTTCAGCGCCCGGGGCGGGCCACAGCGTGAAATCCCGGTCCGAGGACATGATCATGAGTCCGATCTTCTGTCCAGCTGGAATCACCTGATCATCCGGCTGCAGATCAAATTCGAATTCAACGAATTCACCGGGTGTGAGCGGCATGCTTTCCGTCATGGACTCCGCATTCTGTGGATCGAACCACCCACGGGTGATGATGCCGCCACGGGCCCGTCGTCCTTCGGTCCATGGTAGGGAAACCAGCCAAACGGAGAAATTGACCGCAGGCTTGCTCGCAGCCAATCGGACCTTCATGGTGGCTGTACCGGAGATATGGATGTCCTGACTCAGCGCTGGCGTCACGTACAAGAGACGGTGATTGGTGTATTCGGCCGTAGCCAGCGATCGGCCATCAAACGACACGTTGTCGACGAGGGATTCAACGCCTTGGGAAGGTGACTGCTCGAGCGACAATGCAGCCGTGTACTGACCACCTTTGGCAGGGAAAAGACGCACACCCTCGGATTCAGGATGCGGATAGTCCGCGTAGGGCGTGGGCTCCAGGCGCTCATCTCCCTCGCGCACGATCCATGCTTTCGGGTCGTTTTCCACACCATTCTCGACGTCGTAGAGGAATCGCGTGAACCACTTGTTCATCATGTCGAGCGGCGGAGGCCCTCCGTGTCCGCCCTGGTGGTAATACATCTGAACGGGCACCTGACCCTCGAGCGCTTCTACGATGCGCACGCTGTGCTCAGGCATTACATTCCAGTCATTGAAAGCATGCGCCATGAGGGTGGCAGCCTTCACGTTGTCAATCACGTTCAGGTAATCGCGTCCGGCCCAGAAGTCATTGTAGTCGCCGGTCGCCCGATCCATGCCTTCCACGTACTCGCCATCCCGGATCGTGGCGTTGCAGTAGTCCCGACGGTCGCTTTCTTGACTATGGATGAAGTCGTAGAGCACGTCGATGTCTTCGCCCAGATACCCACCGGGATGACGAACCAGACCGTTCGTACGGTAGTAGTGCCAGTAGGAGGTATTTGGCGCTACCGGAATGATGGCTTTCAGTCCATCCACGCCCGTGGTGGCTGCCGCCAATGGCAGCGTGCCGTTGTACGAGGTGCCGGTCATGCCTACATTGCCCGTGGACCAGCCTGCTGCGATCTCTTCGCCGCCGACCGGAGCCGTGTAGGCCTTGGCTCGACCATTAAGCCAGTCAATGACCGCCTTCGGTGCCAGGGACTCGTTCATGCCGCCTACGGTCGGGCACCCTTGGGAAAGCCCTGTCCCGGGAGATTCCGAGTGCACGACGGCAAATCCGCGGGGCAGCCAGTCGGCCACGTACCCGTTTGAGATACCAGGTTGGATTCGGGGTTTGAACCCATCGAATTTTTCCTTCTCTGGCGGCTCCTGTCCTACTTCGTGCCGCACATCCCAGAAAAGATCCGCCAGCCCGGCCGTACCGGCATAGTAGGGACTCGATCCGTAGATGACGGGTACTTGGAGCCCCTCGGTTTCTGTCTGGGCCTGGCGCACGACGGCAGCATGAACCCGATCCAAGGCGCCATCTCCGTCGGAATCGAATTCGGTTTCAACCCAGACTTCCTCCCGAATCCAGGCGGATTCATCGCTGAAGGCCTCTACCACCTGTGCCATCCCGTTCTCGAAAACGGGCCCGGTCTGCGCCCAGAGGGGCTGGATCAGAAGGGCAAGAGCAACAAGCAGAAGGGTGCGTTTCATGGCAGAGCAGGTTGGTGTCCGGAAGAAAAAGGGATGCTACGAGGTCTGTCAGCGGGATGTTGTCGGGGCGAGCCGCACAATGTCTGCCTGTCCGACATTACTGTCCAGTCCAATGTAGAGGGCGCCATCGGGGCCCTGGCGGATATCGCGGATACGCCCCTGACCCTCGTAGAGGGTCTCTTCAGAGACGACGCTCGCATCGTTCATCTGCAGTCGCGCAACCTGCTGGCCGCCGAGGCCACCAACAAACAGATTGCCCGTCCATGCGTCAATCAGACTTCCTGTGTACATGACCATACCGGACGTGGCAATGGACGGCACCCAGTAGTGTACAGGCTGCTCCATGCCATCCTGGTGTGTCTTTTCGTGCAAGGGCTCACCGCCGTAGTTCACCCCATAGCCGATCACGGGCCAGCCATAGTTCAGGCCGGGCTTGACCAGGTTGAGTTCGTCGCCGCCTTGGGGGCCGTGCTCATTGATCCAGAGCCGGTCGCTGGCTGCATCGTAGACCATGCCCTGCGGGTTTCGGTGCCCATAGCTCCAAATGGAAGGCTCGATGCCATCCTGTCCCACAAACGGATTGTCTGACGGAATGCCACCATCATCCATGATGCGGTTGACCGTGCCATGGTGATTGCTCCGGTCCTGAGCGGGATGATTGGCCTGGTCCCCGTTTGGATTGGCTTGGCGATCCCCAACGGTAACGAACAGGTAGCCTTCCCTGTCAAAAACGAGACGGGAACCGTAGTGCCCGCGTCCCCGGGTATTCGCCACAAAAATATCTTCGACATCCACGAGCGCCATGCCCTGCAGCCGGCCGCGTGCCACGGCCGTCGTGGAATTGTCATCCACAGGCTTGGCGTAGGACAGGTATACCCATTGGTTGGACTCGAAGTCAGGGTGCAAGGCCACGTCCAGCAGCCCTCCCTGGCCTTGGGCAAATACGTCCGGGACTCCGCTGATGGCCTCCTTCACAAGCATGCCGTCTGAAATCAGTCGAAGTCGACCTCCCCGTTCGGTTGCCAGAATGTCTCCATCAGGGAGGAAGGTGAATCCCCAGAGCGCCTCAAGGCCATCGGTTACAGTGGTCACATCGATGTCGACAAGGTCTGTGGACAGGTTCGTCGGCTGGGCATGGGCGCCAAAGGCCATACCGGCAACAAGGATGAATGCGGACAGGTATCGGGACATGGCTGGGCGTACTGGGTGATGAGGTGAATGCGCCGGAGTAACTGCAGGGAGGTCCGTTTCAGGGCTTGGCGGGGCGTCATGCTCCCCAGCCCGGATCAATAACGGGAAAGGTCGATCTGGTTATCGGTTTTCAATCTCGGACAGGAACGACGACACAAGATCAGCCACCAGTTCCGGCCGCTCGAGTGGGGCACCGTGTCCGGCTCCGGGCACGACCTCCACGCGGGCTTCCGGCATCATGCCAGCAAACGTTTCCATCGTTTCGGGGCGGGCCTCGTCGAATTCTCCTGAGATGATAAGCACCGGGACGTCAATATCGGGAAGCTGCTCCCGTCGATCGTACGTCAACAGGGTACCCGTGGCGGTAAACTCGGTGGGCCCCCACATCGTGGTGTATACTTCGTTGTTGCCGGAGACCCCTTCGCATTCCGGCACATACGGACGACCGAGCGGCGTCATGAACCGTGCGTAGAAAGAATCGGTCGCAGCGATGTAATCCGGGTGGTCGTAGTCCTCTGCTGCTTCATGCAGCCGGATGGTGGACTGCAGCTCCTCTGGCATGGTGGACAGCAGATAATTGGCATCCTCGATCCAGACCGGCGTACTGAGGAGCGGACCAGCCAGAATCATACCGCCAATACCCTCCTGCTGGCCTTTCAGCACATATTCCGCAGCCACCGCGCCACCCCAACTCCATCCCATGAGGTGGAGTTCATCCAGGTTCAAGCTTCGTCGAATGGCATCGATCTCGGCCACCGAATGTTCGATGTTCCACTGCTGGCGCAGGCCCGGTCGATCCGATCGACCGGTCTCGAGTTGGTCGTACCGGATGACAGGTCGGTCCAGTATCTGATTGTCCATAAGTCCGTATCCGCAGCTCGTGCCGCCCGGCCCACCATGAATGAGCAGGAGGGGTGTCCCCTCGGCGTCCGGATTGGAGACCTCATAAAAAACATTCCCACCGGGAACGGCCACCATGCCGGTCCGAGTAATCTGGCCGGTTTCGGGGTTGATCTGCTCCGAAGGAACCGGATCGGTAGAACAGGCACTGACGAACCAAAAAACGGTTAACAGGACCAAGGCGTGGCGGGATATCATCGCTTGTAGGTAATTCGGGTGAGGGTAGCGTTTTCGTTACGGGTATTCCAGGATTCGCCGTATTCAAGCACATACAAGGCGCCGTCCTGTCCGAAGGCCATGTCCATGGGCCGCACCCATGTGTGGGAGGGAAGGAAGTCTTCCATGTAATAATAGTCCCCGTTCTCCCGCAGGGTCACCACCAGCAATTTGCGGCGTTCCCACTCGTGCAGGAAGAGCTTGTCTTCGAAATAGGCCGGAAAGGAGGGTGAAGCGATTTCCGATGCATGGAATACGGGACCGGCCATTGCGCTGCGTGATGCCGTTTCGAATCCATCCCGGTCCATGAGGGGGAATTCTGTCGAGTGGGCGTAGGGGTACCAGATGAAGGCGGGTTGAGCCGGGGGAAGAACCACGGCACCCGTGTTGTTGGGGGAGTCATTGACGGGTGCAGCCGGGTCGAACCATCCCTTGCTACGCTTGGCTGCAAAATCCCAATCGGCGTAGACCCGGTTGTCGGCCAGGAAATAGGGCCATCCAAAGTTGCCCGCCGATCGGGCCTGGTTCACTTCGTCGTAGCCTCTCGGGCCGCGGATACTGTCTGGTTCAGGAGCATCGGGACCGATATCACCCCAGTACAGATATCCCGTACGGCTGTCTACGGAGATCCTGAATGGATTCCTGTGGCCCATGGTGTAGATCTCGGGACGGCCCTCGGCCGGGTCCTCGAACAGGTTACCCTCCGGGATCGAATAGGTGCCATCGGCCTCGGGCCGGATGCGAAGGATCTTGCCCCGCAGGTCCTGACTGTTGGCGCTGGTGCCCTGGGCATCATAGGATGCTCGTCCCGGACGCTCGTCGATGGGGGCATACCGATCCGCTTCGAACGGATTGACGTTATCGCCGGTTGAGAGGAAGAGGGTACCCCCGGGACCGAATGCCAACGAGCCACCGGCATGGCAACACGTTTCGCGCTGGGTCCGCACCTCCAGAAGCACAGACTCCGACTCCGGGTCGAGGCGGGTGCCATCGAACGTGAACCGTGAGAGCCGATTCACGCTTGAATCAACGGGGGAATAGTAGAGGTACGTCCACCCGTTGTCGTTGACGTTCGGATCCACAGCCAACCCGATCAGGCCATCCTCCAGACCGTAGGCGACTTCCAATTCATTGATGATGACGTCAGAGCCCGTTTCCGGATCGACCAGGTGAACGGCGCCCGGACGTTCAATGAAGAGAACGCGTCCATCCGGCAGCGGGGCCAGCTCCATGGGTTCGTTCAGGTTCGAAGTCAGGACCTCGATATCGAAATCCCGCTCATCCGGGGACAGTTTGGTCCGCATGGTGGGGCGGTCATCGTCTGAGACAACCCAGGCCATGCCGGATCTGATCATTTGAAGGAACAGTTCTTCTTCCCAGGATGCCGAGGTGTGTCCCGGCGCGACGTAGAGCGAGCGGCCGCCATCGAAGTGATGGTACCAGACCATGGGATGCGAATCGCCTTCAGACCTGTCGGTACCCGGATCGTAGGTGGTTTCGTCAATGGAGACAAGCGGGATGATGTCCGGGTTGACGAAGCGGAAATTGTACCACTCATCGAACCGTTCCCATTGTGCCGGCAGGTGGGCGGTCACAGGGTGATTACTGACGTGAACCTCGAGCGAAGCCGTCTGCTGCGCTGGATGTCCCGCGAAATAGGCGCCCACGAGTTGCCCATACCATGGCCACCCATATTCAGTATCGCTGGCCGAGTGGATTCCAAGGAAGCCACCGCCGCCTTGGATGAACCGCTGGAAGGCAACCTGTTGGTCATGAGCGAGCACATCACCGGTCGTGCTAAGGAAAATAACCGCATCGTAGCGCGCCAGATTCTCGTCGTTGAAGTCCAGCGGGTTCTCGGTGGTATCAACCTCCATTCCGAGATCTGCCCCGAGTTCAAGAACGGCCTGTTTGGCCTTGGGAATGTGGTCGTGACGGAAGGCTTCCGTGTGGGAGAAAACCAGGATCCGGTCGGGACCGCGGGAACAGCCTGTTGGAAAAAGGCCGCCGACAACGAGACCGCCCAGAAGAAGCCAGATGGGAACGTGAGCAAGAGGGCGTTTCACGGTAATTCAGGGCCGATCGTTTGTTGATGACGTGTGGAAAACGTGAAAAATAAGCGTGTTTACGGCGTTAAGACAGTATTACGAAAAAAGAGTATCCTGTAAGTGCATGAAAATAAGCCATTTACAAACCAAGAGGGGCTGGCAGGACCGTGTAAGCGTAAAGCGGCGGCCTATTGCCGCAGGCTCGAGCCGAAGTGGATATCGTGTGGAAAAGCAACCGGCTCCGTCACACCTGATGCCTCAGCTGAGCACCTTTTCGTAGGTCTCGACATTTTCCAGAACCGTACCTGTACCTCGCACAACGGCAGTCAGCGGGTCTTCGGCTACGTAAACGGGGAGGTCTACCCGACCGCGGATCATTGAGTCGAGTCCTTTCAGCATGGCACCGCCGCCTGTCAGCATGATGCCACGCTCCAGAATGTCTGCACCGAGTTCGGGAGGCGTGCGCTCCAGGCACCGTATGACAGCAGAAGCAATTTGCCCAACCGGCTCACGCAATGCTTCGCGCACATCCTCGGAGGAAATGGTGCGCACCTTCGGGATCCCACTGACCAGGTCCCGACCCTTGACCGACAGTTCCAGTTCGGGGTCCAACTCGACGGCGCTACCCACCTCCTTCTTGATGCGTTCTGCCGTGCGATGCCCAATCAGGAGGTTGTGATTACGCTTGAAGTACTGCACGATGGCATTGTCGAGCTCGTCGCCGCCGACGCGAATCGACTCATCGATCACAATCCCTGAAAGGGCAATTACTGCAATTTCAGTGGTTCCTCCTCCGATGTCGACTATCATGTTGCCGACAGCCTCTGCCACATTGAGGCCGATACCGATGGCGGCAGCCATCGGTTCATCGATCAAATGCACGTGACGGGCACCTGCGTGCTCGGCAGAGTCCCGGACGGCGCGCTTCTCCACCTCGGTTATGCCCGAGGGCACACACACGACCATACGCCGGATGGCTGACAACCAGTTCGTTTGCACCTTGCGGATAAGCTGGCGAATCAACTGCTCGGCCACCTCAAAATCAGCAATCACGCCGTCTTTGAGCGGACGGATGGTTTCTATCTCGCGGTGGGTCCGCTCATGCATCTGCTGTGCTTCGTGACCCACAGCGATGACCTTGCGGGTGGATCGGTTCAGGGCGACGATCGAGGGCTCATTCAATACGATTCCGCTTCCCTGAATGTAAATCAAGGTGTTGGCGGTACCGAGGTCAATGGCAACGTCGGTAGAAAAATTGAAGAGACCCATGACAGGCTTAAAACGGGGATATGGGCCAAGAAAGCCCGGCTGCCGGACGTGCGGATGGAAGCAATCCCGGAGGTGCCGGGACCTGCCGATAATACGTACGACGGGTTTCGATTCCAACGTTGCATCGAGTAGGCAACAACGCCGGGAAATGGTCACTACAGAAGAGGGGGGAACCACCCTGAAT
The DNA here is from genome assembly GCA_017859335.1 of Rhodothermales bacterium. Taxonomy (GTDB): domain Bacteria; phylum Bacteroidota; class Rhodothermia; order Rhodothermales; family UBA10348; genus JAAZVD01. The sequence goes on from JAFMNH010000007.1 coordinate 13,488, forward strand.
CCGGGCTCTGCCCGGAGCCAGCCGCTCAATGCATCCCGCCTGTTCCACCCTGTCCCTTTACTTGGTCAGGAATGCAGAACGCGGTTTTTGAGCAGCTGTTCAATCTGACCCAACTCCTCAACAAAGCGTGGATCGGTATCTATGCGGGCCTGGATAGCCTTGCAGGCATGAATGACCGTTGAGTGGTCCCGGCCGCCAAAACGACGACCGATGGCTTCCAGAGAATGCTGCGTCATTTGCTTGCAGAAGTGCATGGCAACCTGACGAGCATCAACGATGGGACGTTTCCTGCTTTTGCCGATCAAAAGATCCGTATCCATCTCGTAGAATTCCGCCACAATATCACGGATGCGGGAAGCGGATATACTCTTGCGTGCCCGGTTGTCAATCAGATCGGAGAGGGCGTCCTGGACAAACGTGATGTCCACCGTTTGCCGGGATACACTATGCAGCGCCAGCAGTTTGTTGAAGGCGCCCTCCAACAGTCGGATATTATCCTTGACGTTGTAGGCAATGTAGTCGATTACATCGCCTGGCAGTTCGAGACCTGCCTCCAGCGCATGGCGCTGGAGAATGGCCGTTCTCGTTTCGAGATCAGGTGGTTGGACGTCGGCCGACAATCCCCACCGGAACCGCGAAAGAAGGCGCTCTTCAATCCCTGCGATCTCGGCTGGACTTCTGTCGGCGCAGAGGATAATCTGCTTGCCACTTTGATGCAGTTCGTTGAACAGATGGAAAAATTGTTCTTGGGTCTTTTCCTTGCCTCCGAAGAACTGGATATCGTCGACGATCAGGACATCTATCTGGCGGAATGCCTGCGTGAACTCGCCGAGCGTGTTGTTCCTGATGGCGTAGACGAAGTAGTTCGTGAACGCTTCGGAGGTGAGGTACAGTACCTGGGCTCGCGGTTGGTGCTGTACAATATCGTTGCCGATCGCATGCGCCAGGTGTGTCTTGCCCAGCCCCACCTTTCCATAGATCAGGAAGGGGTTGAAACTCGTTGCCCCGGGTCGCTTGGCAACGGCCACGCCGGCACTGCGAGCCAAGCGGTTGCAATCCGCTTCAAGGAACGTGTCGAGCGTGTATTTGGGGTTGAGCGTCCGCGGGAGGCTGCCCGGTACGGTTTCCGGGCGGAAAGCAAATGGAGAGGCGCTACGCTGGGCCTGGGAGCGGTGGGCATGGGCATTGCGCGCCGCCTCGGGGTTGGTAGGTTCTGAGGGTGTCGGCGTGTGTCCCGCTCTGCCTTGTGGTCTACTTGGTCTGACCTCTTCCCCTGCCCGGTGTGCACTCGCACCATGCGCTTCGCTAACAGCTGTCTCCAACTCAGCCTCGGTCACGACCATCATCGTGTACGACACGGTCGTCGCGCTGTGTTTTTCCAGCGCTGACTGGATGGCGCCGCTGAACTCCTGCTCTATCCAATCGCGATGAAAGTCGGATGGCACTCCGATCGTGATGTGTTCTCCTTGACCAGTATCCATTCCCGAAAGAAACGACAGGGGATGGATCCACGTCTGGAACTGTTGTGTGGGGAGCTCCTCTGCCAACGTCTCCTTGCTTTTCTGCCACAGCAATTCAGTTCGATACGCCATCAATCGGTCCGGGTCCTGGGGGGTGGGTGGGTTCTGGTCTCGGTCCTCCTATGGTAGGCAGGACACGTCCCGCTGGCAAGTTGAATCAGGCCGTTTTTATCCACGCGTCCCACTTGTTATCAACAGTCGGAATGTTGAAAAAAACCCCGCCGATATGCTTGATTTTTCAGGCCGCCTCCGGGGTGCGGCCTGGGGCTGGATTATGATCCATCCCCAGGCCGCACAACGGCGTGATCGTCAGGCCTCCAGGCCGAACCACTTCAGGACTTCTGCAGCGTGGTCGCCCGTCTTGGGTCGCTTGATGACCTTCACGATGGTCCCCTCTTCGTCGATCAGGAAGGTCGTCCGTTTGGTGCCCTTGATGAGCTTCCCATACATGTTTTTGGGCCCATACGCTCCGTATGAGGACATTATTTCCCTTTCTGTATCTGCGATCAGCGGGAAGGGAAGCGCATATTTGTCTGCAAAACCGGCGTGTTTTTCTACGGGGTCGTCGGAGACACCCACCACACCGATACCGTGCTTCTGCAGGTCGCTCCAGTGATCGCGCAGATTACAGGCCTGCTTCGTGCAGCCAGGCGTGTTGTCCCTGGGGTAGAAATAAAGGACCAGTTTTCGGCCCTCGAAATCGCTCTTGGAAATGGTTGATCCATCTTGGGTTATCCCCGAAAAATCCGGGGCTTTCGTGCCCTCTTCAGGCATCTCTGTTGACGTACTCATAATGGATATGACGTTGGGTTGTGAACAGGTGTTGATCGGGTCAGAACGGAACGTTGACGGCACCGCTGAGGAAGCGCATCAGGGCGTCTCCCTTCGACCATTGCGAGGCCAAAAAGGGAAGTAGGTCGGGCCGGCCGGCGTCTTCCTCCGCCAGCGGGGCTGCACCGATGAAATCCTTGCGACGCAGGTCCTCGATGTCGGGATGATCCAAGGCGTATCCCTTCGGAGCACGCTTGAGGGATTCCCCCGCCCACTCGTAAGTGCCGGTAAAGTCGGGGTTCTCCCGGACGTCCCGCCATTCGTCCGGCGCAGAATCGATTCGATCCCGGATCGAGCGCAGATCGTCGGCAGCAGGGTGCCACATACCGAGTGCATAGAACACGTTGCCGGGCTCTATATGCAGGTAGTATCCCGGGGCGTGGGCGTCCTTGCCCAGCTTGTGCCTGAACTGGATGCCGGCCGCCGTTTTGTATGGATGCTTGTTCTTCGAAAAGCGGACGTCCCGATAGATTCTGAACAGCGAGCCTCCCGATGCCTTGGGAATGGCCAGGTAGTGCGGACTGAGCAAGGACAGCATCGGGGCGAAATCGGCAATGAGTTCCAGGAGCGGCTCTTTCAGATCCTGTTCATAGCGTTTCTTGTTGTCGCTGAACCAGTCCCGGTTGTTGTTCGCCCACAAGTCCCGGAGGAACTGGAATAGCGCGGGGGTGATGTAAGGGTTGCCCATGATGCCTTGTTGTGCGGTTGCCTGTCCTGTTGTGTTCTGGCCACGCGACATTGTTACGCCGGCATCAAGGGCGGGGCTTGTGTATGGTCCTGGGCTGAAGGATCAGTCCTTGTCGAAGTATTCCCGTACGAGTCGTGCGGCGTAGGGGCCAACCTTTTCGGCCAGCAGGGCCTCCGGCGCCTCTTTCACCCTTTTCAGGGATCCGAATGCGCGCAGAAGCTTGCGCGACGTAGCAGGCCCGATGCCTTCGATTTCCTCGAGCTCGGTGTGCAGTGTTTGTTGTTTGCGCTGTTTGCGCTGGAAGGTCACGGCAAAGCGATGGGCTTCGTTGCGTGCACGCTGCAGGAGCTGGAGGGAAGCGCTGTCCTTGGCAATGAAGACCGAATCCGTGTCTCCCGGAAAAAAGACTTCTTCCAGACGCTTGGCCAGCCCGACCACCGGAAATTTCCCGTACGCCTCCACATCCACCAGGGCCTGTACGGAGCTTGAAAGCTGTCCCTTACCGCCGTCGATGACCACCAGGTCCGGCCATGGTCCGTTTTCCTCAACAACCCGAGCATAGCGTCGTCCGACCACCTCATTCATGGACTTGAAGTCGTCCGAGCGCCCATCGCCGACGGTGCGGACCTTGTAGGTTCGGTATTCGCTCTTGCGAGGTTGTCCGTCGATGAACACCACGCACGAAGCCACGACACCGGTACCGCTCAGGTGGGAGACATCGAAGCATTCGATACGGCGCGGCAGGCGGGAAAGGGACAGATCCTGTTGCAGCTTCTCCACGGCGTGGGGTACGCGTCCCTCACTCTGTTTCTGCTTGTGGATCAGATGCTCGGACAGCATCAGATCGGCATTTTTCTCCACGATGCGCACAAGACCGGCTTTGTCTCCTCGTTGCGGAATGTGCAGCGTCACCTTGTGGCCGCTCTTCTCACGGAGCAGCTCTTCCACGATTTCCGGGTCCGAGCAGCCCACCGACATCAACACCTCGGTCGGGAAGAAGGTGGATTCGGTGTAATAGCGCTCCATGACAGCCTGCATGAGCTCCGCCTTCGGGGTCTCTTCGATGCGACTGAGGTAGATGTGCCGCCGTCCGACGATCTTCCCGTCCCGCATCTGGAAAACCGCGCCGCAGGCCGCATTGGACTCTCGATCGACGGAGAGGGCAAACAGGTCTCGGTCGGCCAGATCCCCAGCCACGACCTTTTGTCGCTCCGCGTATTTCTCGAGCGCAGCAACCTGATCGCGCAGCTTGGCGGCCTCCTCAAAATCCATGGCCTCGGCCACGCGCTGCATTTCGTCCTTCAGGAGCCGGATGAGCCCCTGGGTCTTACCGTTCAGGAGCTGCTCGACCTGCTTGATCGTGCTGTCGTAAGCCTCGAACGATTGCAGACCCACACACGGCGCATCACATTTCTTGATGTGATACTGCAAACAGACCTCAAACTTGCCAGCCGCAATGGGTTCGGGAGCCAGGTTGAGTGAGCAGGTGCGCAGGCGGAAAATGGACCGGATGGTGTCCAGCATCAGGTTCATGCTGCGAACGTCCGTGTAGGGACCGAAGTACTTCGAGCCATCCTTGCGGGGTTGGCGCGTCGGGAAAACCCGCGGAAAGGGTTCGTTCTTGATGCAGATGAACGGATAGGTCTTGTCGTCGCGCAGCAGGATGTTGTAGCGCGGTTTGAGGCTCTTGATCAGGTTGTTCTCGAGCAGAAGCGCTTCGACCTCCGTGTCGGTGACGATGACCTCGACATCGTGCACCTTGGAGACCATGATCCGCAGTCGTCCGTCCAGGTTGCGACTGGCGTGGAAATACGAGTTGACCCGATTGCGCAGGTTCTTGGCTTTGCCCACATAAAGCACCGTTCCCGCCGCGTCCTTGTGCTGGTAGACGCCGGGCTTGCGGGGGATGCGGGACAGTTTTTCAGCCAGTTCGGGGCGCATGCTCTGGACGGCGAGGGGCTACTGGGTGAGCGATCACTTGGAGGGAAGGCAATAACCGATGCCCGCGGCGAAGGTTCGATGGATGCCTTTTGGGTCGGACGCCTCCGTCGGCGATATTACGCTATTACCGTAGCCGCATGTACCGCCTGGGCCTTGGACGCCATATGGCATCATTACCATAGTGACATACGCACATCCAGTCATGCCCACCCCCACCGAAGCCAGTCGCATCGAGGAAATCCTCAATGAACTTCACAACCTCTACCCGGGGGCTGACTGTGCACTGAACCATCGGAATGCGCACGAGCTGCTGTTTGCCACCATCATGTCCGCGCAGACGACAGACGTGAACGTGAACAAGGTGACCGATACCCTCTTCCAGAAGTATCGGACCGTGAAGGAGTTCGCGGATGCAGACCTGGGAACGTTCCAGGATGAAATCCGCTCTACAGGGTTCTTCCGCAACAAGGCGAAGAACGTCATTGCGGCGGCCAACATGATTGAGGACGAGTACGGCGGTACGGTCCCGGACACGATGGAGGACCTGGTCCGCTTGCCGGGTGTGGCCCGCAAGACGGCCAATGTGGTGTTGGGCACGTGGTTCGGGAAAGCCAGCGGCTTTGTGGTGGATACCCACGTCAAGCGGCTGGCCTACCGCCTCGGATTCACCGAGGAAACGGACCCGGTCAAGGTCGAAAAAGACCTGATGGACCGGCTACCCGAGGACGAATGGATCTTCTCGGGTCATGCCATCATCCTGCATGGCCGCGCCGTGTGCGATGCCAAGAAACCGCAGTGCGATGTCTGTACGCTCCGGCCCCTGTGTCCGCAGAACGGGGTTGGGTGATCCTCGTTCGGTCGGGCTCCAGCGCCCAACCGGACAGTGCCCAGGTACGCCCCCGGACCAGTGTACGCGCAAGGTGCCGCGTCTCAGTACGCGTCGGTATGCACGCCCTTGACGGCCCGTCCCGAGGGGTCCGCTGATGAAGCAAACGAGGCATCCCATGCCAGCGCCTCGGGCGTCGAGCAGGCTACCGATTTGCCGCTGGGTACGCACCGCGCGGCAGACTCGGACGGGAACAGCTCCTCGAAGATGCTTCGATAGAAATAACCCTCTTTTGTGTCGGGCGTATTGATCGGGAAGCGGTAGGCAGCGCGTTTCATGTCCTCGTCGCTGACCCGCTCTTCGGCATGGGCTTTCAGGTGATCGATCCATCCGTAGCCGACACCATCGGAGAACTGCTCTTTCTGGCGTTTCACGATGGACTCGGGCAGCAGGTCGGCAAACGCATCCCGCAGGATCTGCTTCTCCAGTTTGCCGTCCTTGATCATCTTGGCCTCGGGGTCGAGCCGCATGGCGGCATCCAGGAACGCCAGGTCCAGGAAGGGCACCCGCGCCTCGACGCCCCAGGCGGCCATGCTCTTGTTGGCGCGCAGGCAATCAAAAAGGTGCAAGCGATTCACTTTTCGGACCGTCTCCTCATGGAATTCCCGGGCGTCGGGTGCCTTGTGGAAATAGAGATATCCGCCGAATATTTCGTCCGAACCCTCGCCGGAGAGGACCATCTTGATGCCCATCGCCTTGATCTTTCGGGCCATCAGGAACATGGGAGTGGACGCCCGGATGGTCGTCACGTCATAGGTCTCGATGTGGTGGATGACATCGCGCAGGGCGTCGATACCCTCCTGGACCGTGAACGTCAGCCCGTGGTGCACGCTGCCAATGTGGTTGGCTACCTCCTGGGCTGCCGCCAGGTCAGGGCTGCCTTCCAGGCCGATGGCAAACGAGTGGATACGCGGCCACCACGCCTGGGTCTGGTCGTCCTCCTCCACGCGCGAGGCTGCATACTTGCAGGCGAGGGCGGCGATGACCGAGGAGTCCAGGCCGCCGGAAAGGAGCACGCCGTAGGGCACATCGCCCATCAGCTGCCGGTGCACGGCGCTCGCCAGCGCATCCCTGACGACCTGCGGGTCGGAGGACCCTTCCTTCACATCATCGAAGGACTCCCAACCCCACTCGCTCCATTTTTGTGGCTCGCGGTCGGAGTCGCTGTGCAGGGCATGGCCCGGCAGGAATTCTTCAAATCGATTGCACACGGGCTCGATGGCCTTCATCTCGGACGCAACAATGAGATGTCCCTCGGCATCGTGACCGATATAGAGCGGGATGACACCCACCGGGTCGCGAGCGACCAGGAAGCGTTGCTGCTCGGAGTCCCAGAGAACGAAAGCGTAGATGCCATTGAGCCGCTTCAGACCGTCAATTCCGTCACGATCCAACAAGGGGATGATGACTTCGCAATCGGAGTCCGTCTGGAACTGGTAATCCGGAAACTCACGGCGCAACTCGCGGTGGTTGTAGATCTCTCCGTTGACGGCCAGAACGTACCGTCCTCCCGGGCTGTACAGCGGCTGCGCGCCATGCAGCAGATCGACAATGGCCAAGCGTTCGTGGGCCAGGATGGCATGGTCGTCGGCATGGATGCCGGACCAGTCGGGGCCGCGGTGACGCTGACGCCGGCTCATGGCGAGCGCCTGTTCACGCAATTCGTCGGTGACGTGGGGGATGTCCAAGATGGCCAGGATGGAGCACATGGGCCGGGTCGGGAAAGTCGGGGGGTGAAGTTGGGGACTTCTGTTACACGTTTCTTCCCGACAAGACCCCGTCCTCTGTTGAATAAAAGCGCTTCCAGAATAAAAAAACGAATACCGCCGGGTCTAGGTAACGACCTCCAGCCACCGAATCAGTCCGTCAGGCAACCGTTCGAAGCGCCTTTTCAAACAGCCCCGCAAACCGCCGAACGTCTTCGAATGAATTGTAGAGTGGAGCGGGAGAGATGCGGATACAGTCCGGATTGCGCCAGTCACAGATGACGCCGTGTTCCTTGATGAAGTTGAACACAGCTCGACCGTTCTCTCCGTGGACGCGAAGAGACAACTGGGCACCACGCTGTTCCGGGTCGGAGGGCGTCATGATGTCGAAACCGCCCTCCATCTCCTGCAGGAGGTCCCACAGGTAGCCGGTCAGCTTGAGGCTCTTCGCCCGTATCGCGTCCATGCCGACCTCATCGAACAAGGCCAGGGATCCCTTGAGCGGAGCCGTGGAGAGAATCGGAGTATTGGTCATCTGCCATCCCACGGCTCCCGGCTCGGGGTCAAAGTCCTCCACCCACTCGAAGCGCGTTTTCCGGTTGTGTCCCCACCAACCCGCCAAGCGGGGCAGGTCCCTGGCATGCGCAAACCGCTCATGCACGAAGGCACCACCGGGGGCAGCCGGACCTGAGTTCATGTACTTGTAGTGGCACCAGACGGCAAAATCCACATTCCAATCGTGCAGGTTCAGCGGCACGTTGCCCACGGCATGGGCCAGATCCCAGCCGACGGTGCAACCGGCAGCATGCCCCGCCTCGGTGATCGTGGCCATGTCGAAGAGCTGCCCGGTGAAGTAATTGATACCACCCATGATGACCAGTGCAATCCGATGTCCTTCGCTTCGGATGGTAGCCAGGACGTCTTCGCTACGCAGGTGGTACTCACCGGGTCGGGCGTGTTGCACGATCAGGCAGTCGTCGGGATCGAATCCATGAAACCGGATCTGTTCTCGAAAGGCATACTGGTCCGAGGGAAAGGCGTGCTCCTCGATCAGGATACAGGGGCGTTCCGCTGTCGGACGATAGAAGGAGAGCAACAGCAGATTGAGATTCACCATGAGGGAGTTCATGACGGCCACCTCAATCGGTTTGGCGCCGACGAGGCGCGCCTCGGAGGCGCGCAACTCCGTACCGTAATCCGCCCACGGATCATCCCCGGAGAAGTACCCCTCGATACCCCGCTCAGCCCAGTCTTTCATGACCGTGGCAAGGGCTTCTGTCCCTTCCCGCTGCTGCAGGCCCAAGGAGTTGCCGCACAGGTACAGCGTCTCCGCTCCACCAGCCATTCGGGGGATGGAGAAGTGAGATCGATACGTCGACAGAGGGTCCGAGGTATCCAGTTCGCGGGCTTTTTCGGCAGAAAACGGACTCATGAGGAAAAAAATTTCGGGCGGAGACGGGTGGATGTTCGTTTCAGGCCGACGCGAAAAGATACGGGTATGCAGGACAGGAACGCCGCTTAACACTGTCAAATGTTCGCTCTATTGGCCCCAAATGGACATCTTTTTGGTAGCGCTTACAGATTCTTCACAGAAACGGAGGTTGAAGTCGAGGCCCTAAAGACCCTACCATGGGGCCAGTCCCGGCGCATCCAGTGCCGCTCCCGGACGGTACGATCCACGCTTCAATGCACTTTATGTCACAGACCACGCACATGCCCGCAACAGCTGCCTCGGCCCCCGGCCAGGACATGCTTGGTCTGCTGCCCGTGGCCGAATCCGGTATTGGTGCACTACTGGCACCAGCGCTACGCCTACTCCCAATTCTTCTCGTGCTAGCCACCTGACGTACCGGTCAACCTCGTCGCATCGCGGAATCATTTTGAATGCAGGGGTTGACTGACACCCCAAGACGATTCCTGACGATGTCCAGACGCAGTGATACCATCACCAAAGGCTACCAGCGCGCGCCGCACCGCAGTTTGCTGCGGGCAACCGGAGTGGTTCGGTCCGATGACGATTTCGACCGCCCGTTCATTGGCATCTGCAACTCGTACATCGACCTGATTCCGGGGCATGTGCATTTGCAACAGTTCGGTGCCCTGGTCAAGGAAGCCGTTCGGGATGCAGGTGGTCTACCCTTCGAGTTCAATACCATCGGGGTGGATGATGGGATTGCTATGGGCCATCTCGGCATGCGCTATTCCCTGCCAAGTCGGGAGATCATTGCCGATGCGGTGGAAACCGTGGTTGAGGCCCACTGCCTAGACGCCATCATCTGCCTGCCCAACTGTGACAAGATCGTCCCGGGCATGCTCATGGGGGCGCTTCGGTGCAATGTACCGGTCATTTTCGTTTCTGGAGGCCCGATGAAGGCAGGGCGTTTGCCTGATGGGCGCAAGGTGGATCTGGTCTCTGTTTTCGAAGGCGTCGGGCAGTATTCGAATGGCGAAATCAACGAGGTGGAGCTGGATGCACTCGAGCACCTGGCGTGCCCGACGTGTGGCTCCTGCGCCGGCATGTTCACGGCCAACTCCATGAACTGCATCATGGAAGTGCTGGGCCTTGCGCTTCCCGGCAATGGCACCATCCTGGCCGTTGACCCGAAACGCGGCGACCTTGCGCGCAAGGCTGCATCCCGTATCGTCGAGATGGTTGATGAAGGCCTCAGGCCACGCGATATCGTCACGGAAGCGGCATTCGACGACGCATTTGCGCTCGACATGGCCATGGGAGGATCCACCAACACGATCCTTCACCTGCTCGCGGCCGCGCATGAGGCAGGTATCGACTACGATCTGGCGCGCATCAATGCCATGTCGGATCGGGTGCCCTATCTGTGCAAGGTGGCACCGGCCACACCGGATGTACATATGGAAGATGTGGACGCAGCGGGCGGCATCCAGGCCGTCCTGGCCGAGTTGCACGAGGCAGGTCATCTGCATTCCGATCGGCCGACGGTGTCCGGCAAGGCCCTTGGCGAGGGCCTGGATGCCGCCCGCACCACCCGGCCTGATATCATCCGACCAGCTACGGATCCCTTCCGGACCACGGGTGGCCTGCGCATCCTCTTTGGCAACCTCGCACCCGAAGGATGTGTGATCAAGACGGGCGCCGTCTCGGACGAGATGCACATTTTCGAAGGCAGGGCGCGCATTTTTGAAAGCCAGGATGCTGCCGTGGAGGGCATTTTGAGCGGCTCGATCGAGGAGGGTACCGTTGTCATCATCCGGTACGAAGGGCCTCGAGGAGGACCGGGAATGCCGGAAATGCTCCAACCCACCTCGGCGTTGGCGGGCATGCGACTGGATCGCTCGGTGGCCATGATCACGGACGGCCGTTTTTCAGGCGGCACACGTGGGCTCAGCATCGGGCATTGCTCCCCGGAAGCAGCCGCCGGAGGACCCATCTCGCTTGTCGAAGAAGGGGATCTCATTACCATCAACCTGCACGAGAGCCGCGTGCACTGGCATGTCTCTCCCGAAGAGGAAGCCCGGCGGCGCGCGCTGCTGCCCCCCTTCGAACTGAAAATCAGTTCCGGATATCTGGCCCGGTACAGCCACTTGGTAACGAGCGCTTCCACCGGCGCCATTCTCCGCGTCCCCGGAGCCGATCAGCCGAAGCCGGAAAGGGCCCCGCAGGCTCAACCAACGCTTTGACCCGTCCAGGCATCGTCACCCATTACACTCCCGCACCAGACTTTACGTCACCTCAACCACAGACCGATGAACACGTCAGTACAGACTGAAAAAGCAACCACTCCGACCCCGGCCAATCCGTCGCAAGGGCTGGCCTCTGGCGCGGAAATCCTGATTCGCTCCCTTGAAGCGGAGGGTGTGGAAATCATTTTCGGGCATCCCGGCGGCGCCATCATCGGTATCTACGATGAAATGCACCGGTTGAACCCGTCGTTCGAGCACGTCCTTGTACGCCATGAACAGGGCGGTACACATGCGGCGGAGGGCTACGCGAAGGCCACCGGCAAGGTAGGTACGGTTCTCGTCACGTCCGGCCCGGGCGCTACGAATTGTGTGACGGGTATTGCCGATGCCTACATGGATTCGATACCCATGGTCGTCTTCACGGGGCAGGTGCCTACCCACCTCATCGGGAACGATGCGTTTCAGGAGTGCGACACGATTGGTGTCACCCGAAGCATCACCAAACACAGCTTCCTGGTGCGGGACGTCAAAGATCTGGCTGAAACGGTCAAGAAAGCCTACTACATTGCTCGGACCGGTCGCCCCGGACCGGTCGTGGTGGACTTGCCGAAGGATATCCTGGCGGCGCGGGCTCCGTTTCATTACCCCTCTTCGGTGCGGATTCGTGGCTACAACCCGGTCGGTCGGGGCAATACAGAGCAGGTGCAGAAGGCGGCAACCATGATGGCCGAGGCCGAGCGTCCCCTGTTTTACGTGGGCGGAGGCACCATCATCTCAGACGGTGCGGAGCGGCTGACGGCACTGGCCCAGAAGACTGGTATTCCGGTGACGACGACCCTGCACGGACTGGGCTCTTTTCCTGAGAACGACCCCTTGTCCGTTGGCATGCTGGGCATGCACGGGACGTGGTATGCCAACATGGCGGTTCAGAATACGGACCTGCTCATTGCTGTCGGAGCGCGATTCGATGATCGGGTTACGGGTAAAATCGAAGCTTGGGCGCCCCATGCCCGTATCATCCACATTGATATCGACCCGGCCTGTATCTCCAAGAACGTCCCGGTTGATTGTCCCATTCTCGGGGATGTCAGCAAGGTCCTCGAGCAGCTTGAGCCCTTGGTACAGCCCGGAGACTACAGCGCCTGGCGCTCGCAGATCGATGCGTGGAAGAAGGAATGCCCCATGGATTTCGAGCGCGACGGAAAACTTCGCCCGCAGGAAATCATCCAGGCACTACGTGAAAAGACCGGGGGGCAGGCCGTGGTAGTGACCGATGTCGGTCAGAATCAGATGTGGGGAGCACAATTCTACTCCTACGTCCATCCACGCAGCCATATTACCTCAGGCGGCCTGGGTACGATGGGCTTCAGCTTGCCTGCCGCCATGGGCGCCGCGTTCGGTTTGCGCGGGATGGATCGGGACGTGATCTCGATCAACGGGGACGGGGGAGTGATGATGAACATCCAGGAACTCGGTGTGGCAGCTGCCCACAAGCTGCCGCTCAAGGTGGTCATTTTGAACAACAACTACCTCGGCATGGTGCGCCAGTGGCAGGAGCTGTTCCACGAAGAGCGCTACAGCCATACCAATCTGGAGCCCACGAATCCGGACTTCGTGCGTCTGGCAGAAGCCTGCGGATGCGTGGGTCTTCGCTGTGACTCGCCAGAGGACATTGCTTCGACGCTCGAAGCCGCGTGGGAGGTCACCGATCGCCCGGTCGTCATGGAATTCTCTGTCGTCAACGAAGAGAAGGTATTTCCGATGGTACCTGCCGGTGCCGCTACCGACAACATGATCACGGCCCAGTTCAACCCTGAGGCGTGTGCCTGAGTAACCCCTCCAAACGGAGATGTCAATGTCCAACGACACAACGTCCAATAACACGACGGCCGTCATGCCCGAACTGACCCCTCAGCAACTCTTCCGCAAGCAGGCGGCAGGCGAAGCCATCCATCCGGATGCGGAAGATTCGATACATCGGCATGTACTGACGGTCCTTATCGAGAATACCATCGGAGCCCTGAACAGGGTATCCAACCTGTTTTCGCAGCGCGGTTTCAATCTGGAGAGCGTTGCCGTCGGCGAGGGGCTCAAACCCGAGCAGGCCCGATTGACGCTGGTTACAACCGGAAATGACCGCATAATTGCTCAGGTTCTCAAGCAGTTGAATGCCCTCATCGACACCATCGAAGTAGAGGATCTGACTGAGGAGGACCATGTCGAGCGGGAGTTATGCCTGGTCAAGGTCCGCTGCACCTCGGAGGAGCGGGGGGTTCTCCTGGCCATGGTGGATGTCTTCCGCGCCAGCGTCGTCAACATTACGCCCGACAGCCTCACGTTCGAGGTTACCGGGCCGACGGCCAAGGTCAATGCATTCATCGGCGTCATGAAGGACTACGATGTGCGCGAAGTGGCCCGCAGCGGACGCGTGGCCATGCGCCGGCGCCTCGCTTTCGAACACTGACAGAGCAGGCGGCCCCTGGTCCCTCACAAGAGAATCTCATCCATACACTTTACCCACCGAAGGAAACCCCACGACCATGAAAATGCACTACGATGCCGACCTCGGCATTCTACAGAACCGACGCGTTGCCGTCATCGGATTCGGCAGCCAAGGCCACGCCCATGCCCTTAACTTGCACGAAAGCGGGATCGAGGTCTGTGTCGGTCTTCGGGATGGATCGTCATCGAAGGCGGAAGTGGAAGCCCATGGTGTACCGGTGCGCACGGTTTCGGATGCTGCGGCTTGGGCAGACGTCGTCATGATCCTCATCCCGGATCAGCACCAGAAAGCCGTGTATGAGGCGGATATCAAGGCGCACATGACACCCGGCAAGGCGCTCGGGTTCGGGCACGGATTCAATGTGCACTATGGTCAGATCGAGCCGCCCGAAGGCGTCGACGTATTCATGGTGGCTCCCAAGTCACCCGGTCATTTGGTCAGACGAACCTATACCGAGGGCCGCGGCGTGCCCTGTCTCGTTGCCGTAGCGCAGGACGCTTCCGGTGGCGCCATGGACCTGGCCCTCAGTTGGGCCAAGGGCATCGGAGGAACCCGCGCCGGCGTCATCGAGACCAACTTCAAGGATGAGACGGAGACCGACCTGTTCGGGGAGCAGGCTGTCCTGTGCGGTGGCAGCGAGGCCCTCATCAAGGCCGGATTCGAGACCCTCGTGGAAGCCGGGTATTCCGAGGAACTGGCCTACTTCGAATGCCTGCATGAGCTCAAGCTGATCGTGGATCTATACTACGAGGGCGGACTCGAGGCCATGAACAAATCTGTTTCGGACACCGCAGAATACGGTGGTTACTCCCGGGGATCGCGCGTCATTACGGATGCCGTGAAAGGCGAGATGAAAACCATCCTGTCCGAAATCCAGAGTGGCCAGTTTGCCAAGGAGTGGATTGATGAATGTGAAGCCGGGTGGCCCAACATGTCCGAATTACGCAATGCCTCCGTCACCCATCCCATGGAGCGGGTGGGGAAAAAACTGCGAAGCATGATGTCCTGGCTGCGACGGGACGAACCTACCCCGTCTGCCTGAGTTCGTGGTGCCACCCCGTCCTTCACCTCTCCCACTTACCATGTCCGACTCAATCCGCATTGCACTCTTGCCAGGCGATGGCATCGGCCCCGAAGTCATCGAGGCTGCCCGGCAGGTTGCCGATCTGGCAGCTGGCATGGCGGGAGTGTCGATTGAATGGGAAGAGCATCCGTTTGGGGGTGCTGCCATTGATGCCGCCGGCGAGCCTTTCCCGGAGTCTACCCGCGCTGCCTGTATGGCAGCCGATGCCATCCTGCTCGGTGCCATCGGTGGCCCCGCATGGGATGGTATCGAGCCGGAGCGACGGCCGGAGAAAGGTCTCCTTTCCTTGCGCCAGTCTTTGGGAGCATTCGCCAACCTTCGACCGGTACAGGTTCCCGGTTCATTGGCGCACCTCTCCGTGTTGCCACAGGAGAACGTGGCTGGCACGGACCTTCTGGTTGTACGTGAGCTGACGGGCGGGATTTATTTCGGGGAGCCTCGGCAGTACAGTGAAGAGGAGGCCTTTGACACCATGCGTTACACTGCACAGGAGGTGGACCGGATTGCCCGCGTGGCATTCGATTCGGCACGTCAGCGCAGTGGCCGCATCGTTTCTGTCGACAAGGCCAACGTGCTGGCATCATCGCGCTTGTGGCGCCATCGGGTAACCCGACTTCATGAGACGGAGTACGGCGATGTTATCCTCGACCATTTGTACGTGGACAATGCAGCGATGCAGCTGGTGCGGGACCCGAAAGCGTTCGACGTTATCCTGACGGCCAATCTGTTCGGAGACATCCTGTCTGACCTCGCATCTACGCTGGCCGGATCCCTCGGTGTGCTGCCATCGGCTTCCGTGGGCGGTACAACACCGCTTTTTGAGCCGGTCCATGGAAGCGCTCCCGATCTGGCGGGGCAGAACAAGGCGAACCCGGTGGCTGCGATGCTGAGTGCTGCTATGCTGTTCGATACCGTCGGGTATCCCGAGACGGGTACACTGATTCGTCGTGCCGTGGATGCTACCTTGGCAGCCGGCCATATGACAGCAGACCTGGCTGTCGATGGTGTATCCACGTCGGCCTTCACGGATCGGGTCTGCCAGCAACTTGAAACGATTGAATTACCACTTTCCGCTACCTGAGTGACCATGCCGAACGACCGCGTCATCATATTCGATACCTCCCTGCGTGATGGAGAGCAAGCTCCCGGCGCAGCCATGACCGTGCCGGAAAAGGTGCAGCTTGCCCAGCAGCTTGCCCGGCTGGGCGTGGATGTCATCGAGGCTGGTTTTCCAATCTCTTCGCCGGGGCAGTTCGAGGCCGTTCGGCGCATCGTTGCCGAGGTGGAGGGTCCGACCATCTGCGCCTTGGCGCGGGCCAAAACGGACGATATCGATGCAGCTGGGCGGGCGCTCGATGGCGGCAAAAGGACGCGTATCCATACGTTCATCGCCACGAGCGACATCCACCTCGAGAGCAAGTTCGCAGACCCCCGATACGGGCAGACGCTGGAAGAAAAACGGGACACGGTGCTCGAGATGGCGGTGAGTGCCGTTCGTCATGCCTTGACCTACACCGATGATGTGGAGTTCAGCGCCGAGGATGCCGGACGAACGGATACCGCCTATCTGTGCCGTGTCGTGAAGGCGGTGATCGATGCCGGCGCTACGACCATCAACATACCCGACACGACGGGGTACTGTATTTCGGATGAGTATGCCTCACTCATCCGGACGGTCATAGAAGAAGTCGATGCGCCGCCCTCGGTCATCTTCTCCACCCATTGCCACGACGATCTTGGATTGGCTGTGGCCAACTCATTATCCGGCCTGCAAGCAGGAGCCCGTCAGATTGAATGCACGATCAACGGGATAGGGGAGCGTGCCGGGAATGCGGCCCTCGAGGAAGTTGTCATGGCGCTCAATGTGCGGAAAGATCATTTCGGCTTGCACACGGGCGTCGATGCCACGCTGCTCTACGAGACCTCTCGCATGGTGTCCACTTTCACCGGCTTCAGGGTGCAGCCCAACAAAGCCATCATCGGAAAGAATGCCTTTGCCCACGAGGCGGGGATCCATCAGGATGGGGTTCTGAAGAATCGGGCAACGTACGAGATCATGCGGGCCGAGGACGTAGGCCAGGATGCAGAATCCATCCGGCTCGGCCGGCACTCGGGGCGTCACGGCCTGTTTTCCCGTCTGGATCGGCTCGGAATCCGCATCGATGCCTCGGACCGGGCGGCTGTCTATGCAGCGTTTGTGGAACTGGCCGACCGGAAAAAGGAGATCAACGATTCAGATTTGATCAACCTCTTCCATCGGGAAGAGGAAACATCGGAAACCCCCCACTATTCGCTGGAGACCTTCCACGTAGCCGTCGGATCCGGTCAGGATCCGGAGGCTACCGTTGCCGTCCGGAATCTTCAGGACCAGAGCCTGGTGAAGAAGAAGGCAACCGGAGACGGACCGATCGATGCGCTCTACAGCGCTATCAACCACGCGGTCAATGAAGGCCATGACCTGGTCAACTATACCATTCGATCTGTTTCAGAAGGATCGGATTCCTACGGAGAGGTCAGCGTATTGGTAGGCCTTGGTGGGCCGCTTTTTGCCGGCAAGGCCAGCAGCACCGATGTGATCGAGGCATCGGCACAGGCCTACATGAATGCGCTCAACTCGCTGGCAGCGTACCGCTCGGACAAGGAATCGATTGCCTTTGTCGGATCCGGTATCATGCAGGCCTTCGACAGCCCGAAGGAGCACTAGTCGCACGCACTACGATACATCACACCATGGGACAGACCATCACCCAGAAAATACTTGCCCGCCACGCCGGTCGTGACCGCGTTGCCCCCGGAGACAATATCTGGGTGGATGTGGATACGCTCATGACGCACGATGTCTGCGGTCCGCCGACGATTGGCATCTTCAAGCGGGAATTTGGCGAGGACGCCAAGGTTTGGGACCCTGACAAATTGGTCATCCTGCCTGATCACTACATCTTTACGGAAGACCCGCATGCCCGCCGTAACATAGAAATCCTGCGCACGTTTGCGGCAGAGCACAACCTCAAGCACTATTTCGATGTCGGCACGGCCCGATACAAGGGTGTGTGCCACGTTGCCCTGGCCGAAGAGGGCTTCAATCGACCAGGTACCGTGCTTTTCGGCACGGACAGCCATTCATGCACGTCGGGCGCGTTCGGCATGTTTTCGACCGGCGTCGGCAACACGGACGCCGCGCTCATCATGGGCACGGGCAAGATCTGGGTGAAAGTACCTGAGACCATGCGCTTCGTATTCGAAGGTACGCTGCCGCCGTGGCTCATGGCCAAGGACCTTATTCTTAGTGTCATCGGAGACATCGGCTTCGAAGGGGGTACGTATCGGGCCCTGGAATTCGATGGGGAGGCGGTTTTCGACCTGTCCATGGAAGAGCGCATGACGCTGACGAACATGGCCATTGAGGCCGGTGGCAAGAACGGCGTGATTGCCGCTGACCAAAAGACTGTTGACTACGTGACAGCCCGAACCGAAGCCCCGTTCGAGATGGTCACATCGGATGCCGATGCGCGCTACGCGTACGAAAAAGTCTACGATGTCTCGACCATGGAACCGGTCGTGGCCAAGCCGCACCGGCCAGACAATCGGGCCACGGTGTCCGAGGTCGCCGGCACCAAGCTCGACCGGGCCTACATCGGTAGTTGTACCGGTGGGAAGTACGAGGATTTCCTGGCTGCCGCACAGATCCTCGAGGGAAACCGTGTGCAGGTGGACACCTACGTAGTGCCTGCCAGCACGGAGGTCACCAAGCAACTCCGGGAGAAGACCCTCAATGGAAAGACGCTTTGGCAGGTCTTCCTGGATGCCGGCTGCAAGATGGGGCATGCCTCCTGTGGAGCATGCCTTGGAGGCCCCGTGGACACTTTTGGTCGAACGCATGGTACGGAGGTCGTCATCTCCACGACGAACCGGAATTTCCCTGGTCGCATGGGCTCCAAGCAGTCCGCCGTATACCTTGCCTCACCCCTGACCGTGGCGGCTTCGGCCCTGCATGGCGAAATCACCGATCCGCGTTCCGTTCTCGTATGACTTGAGCCGGGGCCTCTGCGCCCGGCCGATTGACCACTGATTCCATGAAAGACCGCATTGAAGGCCGGGCCTTTGTCCTGGGAGACTCCATCGACACGGACCAGATCATCCCGGCGGCTCACCTTGTCTACTCCATGACAGAGCCGGAGGAGCGCCGAATGTACGGCCGATACGCGTGTAGCGGCGTCCCGAATGAGCAGTCGGGCTTGCCTGATGGCAGTATACCCTTGACCCAACCTGATGCCTGGAAAAGCGATTTTACGGTCATCATTGCCGGGTCCAACTTCGGCTGTGGGTCCTCCCGTGAGCATGCTCCGTTTGCCTTGCAGGAGGCAGGCATTGAAGCCGTTGTAGCCACATCGTACGCACGCATTTTCTACAGGAATGCCGTAGACGGGGGCTTCGTGGTTCCGTTCGAGTCGGAAGAACGCCTGCTGGATCGGATAAAGACGGGCGACTACGTCGTTATCGATACGGCCGCCGGTACCCTGCATCATG
>JAFMNH010000007.1:32843-44456 GCA_017859335.1 Rhodothermales bacterium
CATCATGAGCCTGCCGGTGAAGATCACCTGTTGAGGCCCCTCGGGGAAGTAGCCGATATCCTGAAAGCAGGCAATGTTTTCGCCTATGCCCGCCAGGCGGGGCTCATCAGCTGATCCAGCGTATCGCTCTGACCCGTCTCATGCCCCGTTCCACGTTGCTGACCCGCGCCGACGAGATGCTCCTCGTATGTATCCTGATCCTGGATCAGGACGCTTTCAGTACATCGATCCAGCAGGAGCTACACCGTCGCACCCGGAAGAAACTCACGGCCGGCAGTCTCTGGGTAGCCCTGGATGCCCTTTCGGAGCGAGGATTGGTAGAGAAGACGCAGCGAAGCAATCCAGACCGCAAGGGTGGACGTCCACGGGTTTACTATGCGGTGACTGCCTCGGGTCGCCTATTGCTGAAAAAAACCAGAGAACTCGATCGTAAGCTCTGGAAGAATGTATCCGACGAGCTGCTTGCCTGAGCGCGGATTCCGTGAAGCGTAGTTGGATGCTTGATCCGTAAAGTTGTTGTTGCGTAAGTTCGCCCCCCATGAAAATGACCACTGACACCCCGGGCATGCGTCGTACGACTCGACGATTCCGATCGGCTACCCGATCCGGATCCGGTCCGTCTGCGCCTGCCGTGTAACTGCTCAAGCAAGCAACGTCATGCCTCAAAGCGTCGGTCCGAACGGGAACGACGCTTTTTTTATGTCTGTACGCTTGCGGCATGCAGCATTATCACCTGTCGGAACGCATTCCGGCGCAACCACCTTCAGAACATGTCCATCATCGTCGCCTTCAGTGGCGGACTCGATACGTCCTTCTGTGTGCCCTTCCTCAGGGAAGAACACGGTTGTGATGTTCACACGGTTACCGTGAACACGGGAGGCATTTCTCCTGATGAAGCCGTGGCCATCGAACGACGAAGCAGGGAGTTGGGGGCTTTGAGTCACCACATGGTGGATGCCCGGTCGGATCTTTTCGATCGATCCCTGCAGTATTTGATCAAGGGGAATGTGCTGCGCGGGGACCTCTACCCACTGTGTGTGGGACCGGATCGTGTGGTTCAGGCGGCGGCCCTCGTGGACGCTGCGCGGAAAATGGGTATCTCCACGGTAGCGCACGGTTCGACGGGCGCAGGGAATGACCAGATCCGTTTCGACATCGCCCTGTCCGTACTGGGTGGAGACCTCGACGTCCTGACGCCCATCCGGGATGGAAACCTGAGTCGTGAGTTCACGTCGGGATGGCTCAAGGAGCGTGGCTACGCGGTGGATGCCTCTACCACGACCTACTCCATCAATACGGGTCTCTGGGGCACGACGGTTGGAGGGAAAGAGACGCTTGGGACCTCCGAGCCGCTCCCGGACGACGCATGGCCGACTCCGTCGGCCGCCGATGCACCGGACGAGACAGCGCTGCTGGAGATCGGATTCGAGAAAGGGGTCCCTGTCAGCCTGAATGGTAAGGAGATGTCCGCCGTGGATATCATCGAGACGCTGAATACGCTCGGTGAAGAGCATGCTATCGGTCGGGCCATCCACGTCGGCGATACGATCCTGGGCATCAAGGGCCGGGTCGGATTCCAGGCCCCGGCGGCGGCCATCCTGATTCCGGCACACCGTGAGCTTGAGAAAATCGTGCTCTCCCGCTGGCAGCAGTACCACAAGGCACAGCTGGGCGATTTCTACGGCATGCTGCTCCATGAAGCCCAGTACTTCGATCCCGTCATGCGGGATATCGAGGCTTTGATGGACAGCTCGCAGGAAACGGTGACTGGTTCGGTCCGTGTCACCTTGTATAAAGGCAACGTATCGGTCAGTGGCTGTACGTCACCTTTCTCCCTTTTCGACACGGGTGTGGCCACCTACGGCGAACAGAACGATCTCTGGGATGGACGGGATGCCCGTGGTTTTGCGCGAATTCTCGGTGTTCAATCCCTGCTTACCCACGGGGTACGCACCAAACAGAAGGACTCATGAACAGCATCGAAGTAACCTACGTCAGTTCCACGGCTGCCAAGACCGGTCTCGTCCGTGACGTGTCGCTGAGCGACTATGTCGTGGCCCAGGAAGGCTATTGCATCGTAGTCGAGGCGCTCGAAGCGAAGCCCATCTACAACCAGATCGAGTGTGCGGACGGCGAATTCCGCACCATTGCCAAGGGGGATATTTTTGTAGGGGTTCTCGGTGAGCGAAGGGCACTGAAGGGATATTCTGGCGTGGTGCCGCGCGTGGCCCTTCCCGGGGACACGCTGAATGTGCTCAACATGGGGGGCATCATCGGTACGTGCGTCAGTGACCACCCGGACCTCGGGCCGGCGCTGCGCGTCAAGGTGCTGGGCGCCGCCATGGTTGAAAAGGAAGGCATGCAGGTGCACGCACGGCTGCAGGATCACGCCTTGCTTCCGGTGGATTCGCTCAAATCGTCCGTGCCGCTCATTTTCATTTCCGGCTCGGCCATGAATACCGGGAAGACCTTTGCAGCCTGCGAAGTCGTGCAGCGGCTCACCCGCAGCGGATATCGTGTAGCGGCGGCCAAGGCCACCGGCGCTTCCCTAATGCGAGACGTGCAGCTCATCCGCCGTCACGGGGCTGTGGAGATTGCCACGTTTACCGATACGGGGGTTGTCTGCTCTACGAACAAGGCGATGGCACCCCAGGTCAAAGGCATCATCAAGCATCTCAACGAGGTGGCCGACCCCGACGTGATCGTGATCGAACTCGGGGATGGAATCATCGGCTATTATGGCGTCGATGAACTGCTGCAGGACAAGGAGTTGCAGAAATTCGCCAAGGCGCACATCGTGGCTGCCGTGGACCTGGCCGGCGTATGGGCCGTGCAGCAGCTCTTCAAGGACCGCTATCATGCTGACATCACAGTCGTAACCGGTCCGGTCACCGACAATGGTGTCGGTAAGCAATACATCGAGCAGGTGATGGGCATACCGGCTATCAATGCCCGTGAGGACCCCAAGGACCTCGGCGACAAAGTGGCATCCAAGCTGCCCGCGCCCAAACACCGGGAAGAAGCATGAAACGCACGGCAGTACTGCATGCGGCCGGTTACGTCGGTCGATCCCTGGTCGAGGCCATCCTGCGGCATCCGGACCTCGAACTGGTGGCGGCTACCAGCCGCTCGTTCGAGGGCAGGCCGGTGTCAGCGGCGCATCCAACCCTTTCCGGTCGGACGGACCGTGTATTCAGCGCAACGCTGGATCCGGATGGCATCGACGTTGTGTTTGTAGCTGCGGGCCATGGGCAGGGCGCGGCTGCTGTAGGAGCCCTACGAGATGCGGGATATGAAGGGTTGATCGTGGATATGAGCGCCGATTTCCGTTTGCCGGACCCGGCCACCTATGTGGCCCGCTACGGGAAGGAACACCCGCGTCCGGACCTTTTGGCCGGTGCCTGGTACGGCATGCCGGAAATTACAGGTACGCCGCCTGCTGGAACGGACCTGATTGCCAATCCGGGTTGCTTTGCCACGGCCATTTCCCTGGCATTGCATCCATTCGTTGGTCTTGAAGGGGTCTCATTCAGCGTGACCGCGATTACCGGCGCTTCCGGATCCGGCGCTCTTCCGAAACCGGGTACACATTTCCCGGACCGGGATGGCAATATCCGCGCCTACAAGGTGTTTACCCACCAGCATGAGGCCGAAATAGACCGTATGGCCGAAGGCGTGGACTATGCCTTTGTGCCTGTATCCGGTCCATGGACGGCCGGAATCTGGGGCACGGCGCAGACCACCCTTCCTGCCGGGGTTTCTCCTGCCGATATCAGCGCGCTGTTCACCGCGCGATATGCCGATGCGCCCCTCATCCGTTTGTGGCCGGGCGCCTTGCCCGAATTGCGCTGGAGCGTGGGATCGCCTTTCACCGATCTGGGTTGGATCGTTTCAGAGAACAGACTGGTCGTCGGGTTCGGCATCGACAACCTGATGAAGGGCGCTGCCACCCAAGCCATTCAAAACACCAACCTGGCCTTCGGCTGGGACGGTGCCCGCGGACTGGTGCCCTGAGGATACCTGCCGCTCCTCCATCCCTACCATCATTACTGCATTGCATCATCATGGCATCGCACACCGCACCTGATTCCCTGACGGCCGCCGAGTGGATGGCACTCGAAGACGAGACCCAGTTGGCCACGTACAATAAATGGCCTATTCCCTTGGTTCGGGCCGCAGGTACGATGGTCGAGGATGTGGAGGGTAATACCTACCTCGATCTGTATGGTGGACACTGTGTGGCCTTTCTGGGCCATAATCACCCGGCAGTGGTGGCTGCCATCAAGGAGCAGGCCGACGAGCTCCTCTTTTATTCGAACGCGGTATACGCTCCGGTCAGGGCCCGCGCGTCTCGGCGCCTGGCCAGATTGGCGCCCGAGAGCATGAATAACGTCTTCTTCATCAATTCCGGCGCCGAAGCCAATGAGGTGGCATTGAAAATTGCCCGCAAAGCGACGGGCAGATCCAATGTGGTTGCCGTCGAGGGAGATTTCCATGGCAGGACGATGGGCAGCCTTTCGACGACGTGGGCGCACAAGTACCGTGAGGGATATGAGGGTGCGTTTGGACCCGTCACGTTTGCCCCCTTCCAGGATGCGGAAAAGGCTGCCTCAATCATCCGGGCAGAACGTCCCGCTGCCGTCATCGTGGAGCCCATCCAGTCCATGGGCGGCATGCGCACGGCGCCGCCCGCCTACTTTGAGGCTCTCAAGGCTGCCTGTCTCGAGACAGAGGCCATGCTCATTTTTGATGAGGTACAGACGGGCGTGGGTCGGACGGGAAAATTTACCTACGCGCAAACCATCGGTGTCATTCCGCACATGATCACGATGGCCAAGAGCCTGGGCGGCGGCGTACCGGTGGCAGCCCTTCTGATCGATGACGAGGTGGCTGCCACGGTCGGTTATGGAGAGCAGGGCACCACCTTCGGAGGAGGTATGCTGGCCATGGCCGCGGTGGACGCCACGTTGCGTGTGGTCGAAGAAGAGAACCTATCCGAGCGCGCTCTGGGAATCTGGGATGCCTTGGTGGAAGGATGTGAGGCGCGGGATCTGTGTTATCAAGGGGCAGGATGTCTAATGGGGATTCATTTTGGCCGACCGGTAGCTCCCATCATTGCTGGATTGCGGGATCGCAAGATCCTGACGGGCGGCTCGGCCGATCCCCAGATCATGCGATTGATGCCTCCTGCGTACGTTACCCAGGGTGAATTGGACCGGTTCTTCGAGGCGCTCGATGAGGTGTTGGACGAATTGAAAGAGACGCAAGCATGAGGCATTTGCTGGACTGGCTGGATATCGACGAGACCTCCTGGACATCCTGTATCCGGGATGCACAGCGGTTCGCGGATCATCGGGGTACCGATGCTGAGCGCTTTCTTGGTCGTGCTCTTGGACTCGTGTTTTTCAACGACTCTCTTCGCACGCGGGTATCGATGGAATTGGCAGCGACCGAACTGGGCGCCAAGCCGGTGGTCGTGACGCCCGGCTCCGGCACCTGGGGATTTGCCTGGGAGGAGGGCGTGCCCATGACCGGAGGGGAGGCCGAGCACATCCGCGAAGCCGTGGGCGTGTTGTCGAGATATTGCCACGGTCTGGGCGTACGGCTCTTCGCCGAAGGCAATGACCGGCAAAAGGACGTGGATGATGTCCGCCTGAAGACTTTTGCAGCTGCGTCCGATGTACCCGTTCTGAATCTGGAATCCGCGGCCCGGCATCCCTGCCAGGCGTTGGCCGATGCTTCCGTGTTGGACCGGACCTTCGACGGTGCCACGAAAGGCAAGAAATTCGTCCTGCAATGGGCCTGGCATCCGAAGCCCCTACCCATGGCTGTGCCGAACTCGACGCTGCTCATGGCATCGCGCCTGGGTATGGATGTGGTTGTGGCCCGTCCCGAAGGCTTCGAACTGGACGCTGGGGTCATGGACGCTGCGCGCCGTCAGGCGGCGGCCCATGGCGGAAGCGTCTCGGAGAGTACCGACCCGGCCGCCGCCGCTGACGGCGCGCAGGTCATCTACGCCAAGGCGTGGGGTGGATTCGAGCGATACACTGATCCTTCGGTCGAAGAAGCCCGCCGGCACGCCAACAAGGACTGGCGGGTCACTACCGATCTGATGGCACGCACGGACAACGGGCTGTTCATGCATTGCCTGCCCGTGCGGCGCGGCGTGGTCGTGGACGATGCCGTCTTGGACGAAGGCCCCTCCCTTCACCTGGACCAAGCCGAATTCCGGTTACATGCGCAGAAAGCCATCCTGTCCATGCTCTGGGGGGCTGGCGAATGAAGCGCGTCGTGATCAAGCTGGGCGGAGCGCTGCTTGCGCAGGACCTGTCCGGGTTCTGGAGCGGCCTGGAACAGTTGTCCGGAGCTGCGGAAATCGTCATTGTACACGGTGGCGGTCCGCAGACGACGACCCTGGCCGGTCGACTAGGCCATGTGCCCACCATCGTGGAAGGCCGCCGGGTGACGACTGACACGGACCTGGAAATCCTGCAGTGGGTTATCCGGGGCCAACTCAACGGACAGCTCGTGGCCGATGCCCACGCGCGGGGCATCCGTACCGTTGGTCTCAGTGGTGCCGATGGCGGCATCCTGAGGGTTCACAAGCGTCCGCCCTGGGAGATTGACGGGCAGGAAGTGGATTTCGGCCACGTCGGGGACGTGGACCGGATCGATCCCACATTGCTCTTCACCCTGCTACAGGCCGGCATGGTGCCCATTGTGTGTCCTCCCGGCATCGACGAGGCGGGCAAGCTGTACAACGTGAATGCCGACACCATCGCCCTTGACATTGCCGCCGCCATCGCAGCGGAAGAATTGATCCTCTTGACAGAAGCCGGTGCTGTACTGGATGCAAACAGGCAACCCATCCGTCGCTTGACACCCGAAGCGGCGCAAAAAGGTGTGGAAGCCGGCTGGATTGCGGGTGGCATGAAGGTGAAAACCGACATTGGCGGCTGGGCCCTCGAAAAGGGCATCGGATCGGTATGGATTGCCCACCCGGACGCCCTGATGAATCGCGCCAATGCCACGCAGATCATCCAGGACCGGTCATGACACAGGCGCACTTCGCACCGATTACCCCGGACCCATCATGAGTGATGCAACGTCGTTCTACGCATCCAGCGATGTGGGCCGCCTGCATCGGGCCTTGGTGGCCACGCCGTCCCTGAGCCACGAAGAGGCAGCGGCTGCGGATCTCCTGGAATCGTGGTTTCGCGAAGCCGGACTCAAACCAGAGCGGATCGGGCACAACGTGGTAGTTTCGGTCGGGGAGGGTCCCCGGACCCTGCTGTTGAATTCCCACCTGGACGTGGTGCCCCCGAGCAGCGATCATCCGTACCCGCCTTTCGAGCCGACCATCGATGGCAGCGAAGTGTTCGGCCGTGGCACGGTGGATGCCAAGGGGTGTGTAGCGTCGATGGCCACGGCCCTGATCCGCATTCATGAGGCTGGCGGCGTACCTGCAGGAACCAGGGTGCTGGGAGCCTTCACGGTCTGTGAGGAAACGGGGGGTACCGACAACGGTCTCGAAGCCATCCGGCCAGAATTACCCGCTATTGATGCCGCCTTGATCGGCGAACCGACGCATATGCAGCCGTGCGTCGCGCAGAAAGGCCTCCTCATCCTGCGCCTGGATGCGTCCGGCAAAACAGCGCATGCAGCGCGCGCAGCGGAAGGCGACAACGCCATCAGCCGGATGGTCCGGGACCTGGCACTACTGGCCGATTTTCAGTTTGAACGGGTCCACCCGTTCCTTGGCGAGACGACCCAGAACGTAACGGTCATCGAAGGCGGCACGGCCCGCAACGTCATTCCGGACCGGTGTTCCGCCTGGATCGACATCCGGAGTACGCCCTCCTATTCGCATCCCGAAATTGCCGACCTGTTGAACCAGCGGCTGGAGTCGGACGTGGTCATCCATTCCCAGCGCTTCATTCCGGTCGATACGCCCATCGACGAGCCCATCGTGCGGGCCTGCCTGGCGGCCCGGGATGATGCCAAGCCCTTCGGTTCGCCTACCATGTCCGACTGGATCCACGTCAGCGATGTCCCGGCGGTCAAGATCGGCCCCGGGGACAGCCGGCGGTCTCACACGGCCCGCGAGTCCATCGACGTGTTCGAATTGCACGAAAGCTGCGCCACGTACGAGTCCATCATCCATCACTTCCTGAATTACTGACAGCGCCATGAGCAGTCCGATCTGGCAGAAAGATGCACACGGCGGTGCCGCCGACTGGGTCACCCGATTCACGGTGGGGGACGATCCGTACTGGGACATGATGCTTATGCCCTTCGATGCAGCCGCATCGCTGGCCCATGCGGCGGGTCTTCAGCGTATCGGCGTGTTGTCCGACGACGAGTTCGAACAGCTCCATACGGCTATCATCGCACTTGGGGAGGCCATCGAGAATGGCCAGATAGGCATCTCGGTGGAAGATGAGGATTGCCACACGGTCATCGAGCGTTTCCTGATCGAGAAGACGGGCGATGCAGGCCGCAAAATCCATACAGGCCGGTCGCGCAATGACCAGGTGCTGGCTGCCCTCAGGCTGTGGACACGTCAGCACGTCGGCGACGTGATGCAGGGCGTGGCCGACGTGGCCGAAGCCCTGGCCGATCTAGCTGACGACCACCGGAATACGTTCCTGCCCGGCTACACGCACACGCAGCGCGCCATGCCGTCTTCTGTGGCTGCCTGGGCACTCGGATATGCGGAATGCCTGGCGGACGACTTGACCGTGTTGGATCAGGCCCGGTATCTGAATAATGCCTCACCCCTGGGCGCTGCTGCTGGATACGGGGTCCCCCACTTGGACCTGGACCGCTCGGGTGTGGCTTCGGACCTTGGGTTCAACCGCGTGCAGGAACAGGTGACAGCCGTGCAGCTCTCGCGCGGCAAGTTCGAGATGGCCATCGTACACGGGCTCGTGCAGGCGGCCGCCACCATGAATCGCCTGGCATCAGACATTGTACTGTACTGCAGCGCCGAGTTCGGTTTCATCCGCCTGGAGGATGCACTGACCACGGGCTCGAGCATCATGCCGCAGAAAAAGAATCCGGACATTGCCGAACTGGCCCGCACAGTCGTGCATCGCCTGGCCGCTGAGATGCATGTCCTGCTGGGCGTACCCTCGAACCTACCTTCGGGATATCACCGGGATCTGCAGGTCACGAAGGCTTCCCTCATGAAGTCGGTCCTGCTCATGCTGGACCTCTGCCAGGCTGCTTCGGGCCTTGTATCCGGTATTTCGTTCGACGAGGAGAGACTGCAGGCGGCGCGCGGCGCCGAACTATTTGCCACGGCGGCGGCGCTCAAGCAGGTCAAGGAAGGCACGCCGTTCCGGGATGCCTATCGGGATGTGGCCGGCAAGAAGGAGACCTGGGATCAGCAAGCAGGCCACACGCTGTCCGAGGTCTACACGACCCCCGGAAATCCCGGCCAAACGGACTCTGGCGCTTTGCGCAGACGTATCGGAGACCTCCGACCCTGAGCGCCCCGCGTGCCGGCAGGCTCCCCGGTCAGAAGGTCCAGATCAGACCCGGAACAGGTAACTCAGCTTGAAGAAAAGACCGTCCTGCAGGCGCTGCAGATTCCGGAATCGGTACGTATCCGGTTCTGTGGAGGAATTGCCGTAACCCAGAAAGAGCACGGTGCCGGGCGTTGGGCGATAGGACAGCAGCCAGTCCACCGTCAGATGGTTTGTCCGGCGAGAGGAAG
This sequence comes from Rhodothermales bacterium, assembly GCA_017859335.1. GTDB lineage: Bacteria > Bacteroidota > Rhodothermia > Rhodothermales > UBA10348 > JAAZVD01. The sequence continues at coordinate 42,565 of JAFMNH010000007.1, forward strand.
TCCGATTCAGATTCCCTGATGCGTCCTTGATCAGGATGGGAAGGTTCGTTCGGGAATCGTCGCGCAGTTCGTCCACGAACATGGAGTTGTACTGACCCACGAGGCGGACGAACAGGGATGGTGTCAGCTGATATTCCACTTTGAGACGGGGAACGCGACGCAAGGCGACGGTGCTCTTGTCCGAATTGCGGACGTAGTGCTGGTGATTATAGAGCACGTTGACGCGAAGCTGGTCCGTGGGGTGGTAGTTCAGCGTCAGGGTATAGAAATAGATGTCGGCGCGCGCCCACTCATAAAAGTTGTCGTCCACGCCGGCCACGACAAACAGGGATCCGGAGAAGTCATTGAACCGGGGTGTCGCCAAACGGGACCAGAAGCCCAGGTTGATCAGACGATCCACGCCGACATACGGCTGGGCCGAGAGCTGTCCGTTGACTTCCGTCTCGATGAAGTAATTGTCATAGAGCCCCGTCGGCATCATGAAGGACTCGTAGAAAACCGAAGTCAAGCCAGACCACCCACCCCGGAAGGCATAGGTCGAGTTGAAATGCAGCTTGCGGTCGTTCGGGCCCGTGCCCTGTGTAAACCGATCATAGTCCCACGTACCATCCAGCGTGATGCCGAGGCTGTAGGACTCCAGAAGGTCACCTTCATTCCCGAACCAGCGCCGGGTGGGCCGCAGATTCATATGCACAATGCCGGTGCGCTGTATGAAGCCGGCTTCCGAGTTGAAATTGTTCGAGAAGCCGGTGGAGGAGAAGGAGCCACCCCATTTACGACCCGATGCCAGGGCGCTCACATTCCACATCGGTGCCGTTTCCGTGCTGCCGTCATCCGCCGTGAAGCTCATGCCGGTTTGCCATGTTACCGAGTAGATGTTGGAGAAGGTCATACGACCATCCACCGCGGCCACCCGATTCCAGTGATTGCCATCGATCTTGTCCGTGTAGACCAGACCCACCGTGTTCTGCCCCGACAAATCCCTGCGCAAGCGAACGGCATTGAAGTAGCGCGCTTCTAGCTCGCTGATATGCAGCTCTTTGTTGTCGACTGCCGAGAGGACAGCCACGTTGGTGTTACCGGTTTTCCCCGTGATTTTGGCAGCGCTCAGGGGATTCGCAATCCGCCGGGTATAGACCAGATTCGTAGGCGATGAGAACAGTTCGATACCGTCCAGGAAGAAAGGGCGCTTTTCGGGGAAAAAGACCTGCCTTCGCGGATCGAATTCTATCTGGGCCACATCGGCTTCGACCTGGCTGAAGTCCGGATTCAGTGTCCCGTTCAAGGTCAGGTTGCTGGACATTCCCCAGCGCACGTTCAGGCCCACGGGGTCCGTAACGTCCCGATCGAATCCAGCTTCCGCGCCGGCCGGCCGGTTTGCCGCACCGGTAAATTCGGGGTTGATATCCAGAACGAGCCCGCGCCGCAAGTCGGTAAGGTCAGTCAAAAGTCCGTTCTGTGCCATGAAGGATGCGTTATCGAGCCGGGATGGGGTCCATGTGCTGGTGTAGCCTGAGTGCTGCACCCTGCGGATGACATTGAAGCCCCAATCCTGCGTCAATGCCCCCTGATACCGGATGCTTTTGAACGGCAGGCGAATCTCGATTTCGTAGCCATAATCGGTCAGACGACCTTTGGATTCGTACACGAAGTCGGGACTCTCGTCGATGTCATAGGGAATGCTCGTCCCGCTGCTGCCGCCCCCTCCACTTGTGCGATCGCTCAGGATACCGTCGGACTGTTGTCCCAGCGGATTGACGCCGATCACGATGGCTTGTCTACGGTCATTGTAGGTATCAAGCAGGATCTGGACAAAATCATCACCCTCGATTTTATCCCTGTCAGCCAGTGTGGCACGGATCTCCTGTGTGTGTTCTTCCCAGGCCTGGATC
>JAFMNH010000077.1 GCA_017859335.1 Rhodothermales bacterium
GGGCGAGCAGCGCCCGCAGTGCCGAGCGGCCCAGGTTGGTGCCACTGCCCGGGTCACCAAGCCCCGGCCCCCAACCACCGGCCCTGAGCATGCGCCCCTGCGCGTCCAGGCCGTAGCAGCCGGATCCTGTACCGGCAATGACAAGGATACCCGGCTGCGACGTAAAGGCAGCCTCCAGCGCGATGCGGGCATCAGATGTCACGCGAATCTGCGCTGTGGAAAGACCCAGGCAGCCGCCCAGCGCTTCGGCGCAGGCAGCGGCCACAGCCTCCGTTCCTGCGCCAGCCGCGCCGATGCAAAGATGTGACCCGGCGTCCAGCGAAAGCGGTCCCAGGGCCTCGTTGATGTAGTCAGATAGCTGACTCGCAAACGCGTCTACGGATACCGTCCGCAGGTTTACACTCGGGTATCGTGCATGCCACGTGCGGTTTCCGTCCGTGATTGCCAACGCCAGTTTGGTACCGCCGGCATCGGCGCCGATGGCTTTGCATGTCCGCAGGGGAGGATGGTCCGTGGATGTATCCATGCCCGGATTCAGTCGTGTGGGAAAAACAGCGTAGACGCATCGCCGGGCTCCCGGCGCAGGGTCCGGACCTCGGGAGGACGGTCGCCGGTCAGGAACGTACCCAGAAACCGATTGAATTCCACCACCGGACGTCTGAAGTGAAGGGTACCTCCGTAAAGATCCAAGCCGCCTTCCCAGACGGATGTGATCCGGAGGGAATCACGTGATGGCGGCGATCCCCAAACGAGCGACTGCGGATGCCCCGGTGCTCGAATGCGAACCGAGCGGTACTTGTCAAGGAAGCGCTCCTCCGGCCGACCCCCGTCAGCACCGCTACGGGTGGCCCCGGGGAAGGTCACCGCACGCTCTTGCACGGTCTCCCATCGCCAGGAGCTCATCTCCGGTCCGTAGCGACGGCTGAGCAGATTGATGGTCTCCTGCAGCGCTTCACGCACGGCAGCCTCATCGCGCAGGGGCAGGGAAGGGTAGGTGAGCAAGGTTTCAAGGATCGATGCGCCGGGCTCAGCGGCGCCATATTCCAGATTCCAGTTCCGCAAATAGCGGATGGCTTCCTCCGTGCGCGCAGGGCTCGTGGAAGAGTCTGCTAGAAGCGTCATGATGGGCTCGAGAATTCTGCCGGCAGACATGGACAGCGTTGTTTGCATCCATTCCGGGAGGGAGGGGGCCTCTGGCAGGCCGGCTACGGTGGCGGCAGGGCTCGTGCGCTCTGGGGCGGACGTAACGAAAAGGATCCCGTTTTCCGGTTGCACAACGGTAGCCGGCCTGCCGGTAGCCCGAAATGAGCTTCCTGTCCACTGAACACCGTCACCGGAGAGAAGGGAGGGTGAAGGGGCGGATCCGCCGAGGGCAGCCAGCCACGTCCCGGTATCCGTCCCCACCGATCCTCCGGACCATGACAGTAGACGCACCATCGAGGATGCGCCCTCACGGGGAGGTGCATCGAGGAGGAGGCGGGAGCCCACGTAATGTGCAGTCACGACTTCTTCTTGATCGTGGTGGCGAATCCGGTAAAAACGGGTAGATACTTCCGTTCTCGACACCACGAGGCTGTCTATCTGCATGGCTGTGCGGCCCGTCAGGGCCCAGGCATCGGCATGCGTTCTGCCTAGAAGCGATACCAGCGTACCGGGCACCATGAGACCGGTGAATCTTCCCGAGCCGTAGTCGATTTCGCTTTCAACAAAAAAAGGTACGCCCGTCGAGCCCGTAGCCAGTCGTGTCGTGAGGTAAGGCCGTTCAGCCTGCATGACACCGGCAGCAAAGTTGACATGTGTTCCGTGGAAGGACAGGAGATCCTCCAGGGTGCGTACGGCCTCATACCACGGATCAGGGTTCTGGGCATCCAGTTTGCCGGAGGGGTGGGATGACATCCAGGCGAAGAGGCGCTCGACGGCCAGGGAATGCCAAGGCTGCCAGGGCTCCATCTGCACGTCCAGAATAAGGAAAGGGGCTCCTCGGCTCAGGTCTGGAGCCGACACACCCAGGTCAATACCCTCCGAGAAAGCGGCGAGGTCAGCACTGATGTTCGGATCCAGGGCGTCCCATGCCGACCGGGCTCCTCCGGGAATATCCAGTTGCCGCACCATGCGGTCTGCCGGAAGGGCATCCGCCCCGAACCATTCCGACAACCGACCTAGTGCTGCCTGACGCCACAGGGCCAGTTGCCAGGCTCTGCTTCGGGCGTGACCGTATCCGATGAGTACCAGTGCATCGGACAGGGATTGGGCTTGCACCATCGTTCCGCCTTCTTCCGACCATGACACCGTTGCCTCTGCCTTGAGTGCACTCGATTCCAGCCGCGAGGGAGCCCGCGGACCGGCTGAAAATGCCAGATACACGATCGTACCCAGGATGAAGAGCACGATCATGCTGATGGTCAGTATGGTCCATCCAAGCCGTTTCGGCATTCCGTTGTCAGCCTGATTTCCGGTATGATGTCTGGTGTGAAGCCTTGCGCGATATCATGTGAGGCTCTCAGCGCGTTTTTCGCCGTTCAAGCCACGCAGCAAAGGCTTCGGTATCCATGGCATTGAGACAATCCGTCGGTGCCAATCCGCCTTTGCGAGCCGCAACAACGCCCCATTTCATCACGTCGATCTGCTCAATGGAATGGGCATCGGGATTGATGGATACCAAAACACCCAGCTCGCGTGCGCGCTCGATCCAGCGCCAGTCCAGATCGAGACGGTACGGACTGGCATTGAGTTCAACCGCCACGTCATACTCGGCACAGGCCTTCAGCACGCGATCATGGTCAATCGGATAACCCTGACGCTTGAGGATCAACCGGCCCGTGGGATGTCCCAGGATGGTTGTCGCTGGGTGTGATACGGCTTTTATGATGCGGTCCGTGGCTTCTGCCTCACTCATATTGAATCCGACATGCACGCTGGCCACGACCATGTCGAACGTAGCCAGCACGTCATCAGGGTAGTCGAGACTGCCGTCCTGCAGGATGTCACTCTCCACGCCGGAAAATACCCGGAAGGCAGGCCCTCCGTCGGATGCAAATTCCTCGTTAAGGGTCCGGATCTCCTCTTGCTGCCGAGCCACTGTCTCCGCCGACATGCCATTGGCCACTTTCAGCGACTGGCTGTGGTCACAGATACCGAAATAGCCGAATCCACGTGCCCGAACGGCTTCGCTCATTTCCCGCAGCGTGTGGGCGCCGTCCGAATAGGTGCTGTGGTTGTGCAGCACACCCTTAAGATGTTCATTCGTTACGAGCGGCCAGGCGGAAAGGGATTCCAACCGATCTGCCGCGTCGGGGAGATCCCTCAGTTCGGGCACGATCCAGGGTACACTGCTTTCCTCGAAAAGGGTCTTTTCATCGGTAGCGCCAAGGTCCTTGAATCGGCCTTTCAAGCTATCCACGAAGGCGTCAGGTCCGGTGGTTTCGAACACGGCGTATCCCCGATGCTGCGCGTTGCAAACAAGGATCGTGACGGAGAGTCCATCGGGGTACGTTCCCGACCACTGTGTGCCTGCCGCGGTGTCTGACCCCGTCAGCGGAACATCGTCCAGCTCCGGGACCAGGCGGGTTTGCGAGATCGCCACCAACGAAATCGTTCCGACATCGTTCAGGCCCCGCGCCACCTCACCGGTCACATGGACGCTGTCGAAGCCCTGCTTCACCAAGGCCTCTACCATGCGATGCGCTTCGGTGAAGGCGTCTGCTCCTCGCCTGCGTCCTTCAAAGGATCGCAGCAGGGCTACATGGCTGATGATCGAGGCCTGGCTCTTGGCGCCGAACCCATCCAGCATCGCAATCCGACCTGTGCGAGCAGCCATCTCCAGATCGTCGAGGGACTGAACGCCCAATTGCTGCCAGAGTACACGAACCTTCTTGGCGCCCAGCCCTTTCACGTTCAGCACGTCCAGAACGCCGGGCGGCAAGGCACCCAGCAGGTCGTCCCTGACTTCGAATGAACCATAACTGAGGATCTCTTCGATCTGGGATGCCAGACCCGTACCGATCCCCTTGATGGCGGTCAGTTCATTGCGTGCAAGCAACGCCGGAACGGGTTCGTCCAGTCGCTCGATCGTACGTGCAGCCGATGCGAAAGCGCGGCTGCGAAACGGATTTCCTCCCGCCAGCTCGATCAGGGCAGCGGTCTCCTTGAGCAGCTTGGCGATGGCTTTATTGGTCATGACTGATCCGGTGGGGACGAGGGGGGACGTTGATGGGGCCGCATCTTCAGACTACGCGCCACACGGGAAACTAATGAACAGCGCACGGCATGCGATCATAAAGATTGACAGAATCCCCCGGGGATCAATCCCTTGAAGGCCTCCGTATCCTGAGCGAGTGTCCTATTCCCCTCCATCTCTCTTCAATCCATTCATCCGGAGCATGATGCAGAGCACATCCCAACCCGACGCTGAACGACGCATTCGCCCCCGGTGGCTTGTCCTTACGACACTGGCCATTGCGGTGGTAATCACCGGGGTCCAGTTGGACGGTCTGCTTTCGGACCGGTCGACTGCCACCGCTCTGAAGCGTGTGGAAGACGTATTCATGCTGATCAGTCAGCGGTACGTGGAGAAAACCGATCCCGATGAGATAGCCCTCTACGCCATTGAAGGGATGCTTGAGAACCTGGATCCGCACAGTGTTTTTTTCGACGCTGACCGACTCAAGGATGAGAATGAAGCGTTCGATGCTGAATTCGAAGGCATCGGCATTTCATTCGAACTCCTGCCGGGTACGGATGGGGCTGACACTCTTTCCGTGCTGAGTGTCATTCCGGGAGGGCCAAGCGATGAGGTAGGTCTCCTGACCGGAGATCGTATCATGATCGTGGATGGCACATCAACCGTCGGGTTTGACGAGGACGATGTCCGCCGGTACCTGAAGGGTCCGCGTGGTACACAGGTCTCCATTACGGTTGATCGGCCAGGCGTGGATACGCCTCTCGAGTTCGACATCATCAGGGACAAGATCCCGCTCTATACGCTGGATGCTGCCTACATGATGGAGGACAACACCGGTTACATCCGTCTCAACCGGTTTGCCCGGACCACTTACAGTGAGTTCATGGCCGGTTTGCGGACACTTACATCCCGCGGCATGGAGCGGCTCGTATTGGATCTGCGAGGGAATCGGGGGGGATACATGCAGATGGCGGTTCGAATTGCCGGTGAGTTCCTCAAGGAAGGCCAGCTTGTGGTATCGCAGAGCGGTTACACCGAGGACTCGCAGGAAGCGTTCTATGCCAGTGGAAACGGTCTCTGGGAAGACGGCCCGGTCATGGTACTGGTGGATGGCGCCTCCGCCTCTGCCAGCGAAATTGTTGCCGGAGCCATCCAGGATCACGACCGGGGTCTCGTGGTGGGGCAACGTACCTTCGGTAAGGGTCTTGTCCAGAAGCAGTACCTCCTCCGTGATGGAAGCGCCCTCCGTTTGACCGTTGCCCGCTACTTCACTCCTTCGGGACGACTGATCCAGACCGACTATGAGGATGGGGACCGGACGGACTACTACGAGAGCAAAGCAGCACTTAAGAAGTCGGACGGTACGCTTACGGCTGCCGAGCTGCTCAAGGATGTGCCCGACTCGCTGCGCTATGAGACGGCCGGTGGTCGTACGGTCATCGCGGGCGGGGGCATCGTTCCGGATTTCATCATACCCGCTGACAGCCTTTCGCCACTTATGCGCACCGTACTGGGACGCAGTCTCGAAAATCAATTCATCCGGACGTGGGTGGACCTGTACGGCGCCGCGTTGAGGAAGACATGGGGCGAGGAGCCGGATCGGTTCATCAGTGACTTCGAGGTTGGGGATGACATGCTGGACGCATTCCGTTCCTTCGCCGCGGATCGGAACGTGCAGATGGGAGGCGACCTGCGTGTGGAGGATCCGGATGAGGTCTTCAGTGATGCTGAACTGCAAGAGGATCGGGCTCTTCTCGGGACCTTGCTCAAAGGGCGATTGGCCACCCGGTTGTACGATCGCAGTGCATGGTATCCCGTTTGGCGCAGGGTAGACCATGCGATCGTCGAATCCCAGAAACTCTGGAATCCCGCCCGGGAACTGGCTGAGACCTACTCCGCTTCGCGATGAAGGGGATGAAAGGCTGTTTTTTGCCCGCAACAATCCCCGATTCAGAGGCATCAGGGACGATCTTTTGCCATTTCTGAAAACCCCGAGATTTCCAAATGCCAATCGAATTGACAAACGCCCATGGATTGGATATTATTCGACCGCTTCGCGGCCGTTCATCCGTTCAAACGGACAGGTGAAACGGCCGTTCGACTGATTGGGGTGTTGATTCGTCCTCTTGACGGGCTCCCACCAGCGCATCAAATCCATCGACTAACAACCTGTTCTGACTAGGAGGGATGACTTCCATGACGCTTTACAACCTGCTTCTGATGTTGCCGCAAGAAGCGGCCGGCGACGAAGGTCTGGTCAACGTTCTCGTGCAGCGCTTCAACGAGGGCGGCGACTTCATGTGGCCGGTGCTCATTTCGCTCATCATTGGTTTGGCCATCGCTTTCGAGCGCATCATCACGCTCAACCGTGCCGATATCAACACCCGCAAGTTCATCGTTCAGGTGAAAGGCTCCCTTGAAGAGGGCGGTGTTGCTGCTGCTGAGGAAGTGTGCGCCGGCACCCGTGGCCCTGTTGCTGCCGTCTTCCAGGCGGGTCTGCTTCGCCACGACGAAGGAATCGAGGCCGTGGAGAAAGCGGTTGTTTCCTACGGCTCCATCGAGATGAGCTTCCTCGAGCGCGGTCTGGTCTGGCTCTCCCTCTTCATCTCCCTGGCCCCGATGTTCGGGTTCCTTGGAACGGTTGTTGGGATGGTCGAGGCCTTCGACGCCATCGAGTCTGCAGGTGACATCTCACCTTCGCTCGTTGCCGGTGGTATCAAGGTAGCCCTCTTGACCACGGTTTTCGGTCTGATCACGGCCATCATCCTGCAGTTCTTCTACAACTACATCACGTCGAAAATCGACCGGATCGTGGTTGACATGGAAGAAGCATCGATCGAGCTGATCGACTCGCTCGTCCTCCTGCAGGGTGGCTCCTCTTCGGGCAGCTGATCCTGATCCGTCCAACTGACCTCTTCGTACGGGCCGGCCGCGCTCTGCGGCCGGCCCTGCGATCCCATCCAATCGCTGAATTGAAATGGCTGGACTCGTACCCTACTTCGTCTGGGCTGTAATCATCGTATCCGGAATAAGCCTCCTCGCCATCGGCGTCTTCGGCATTCGCTCGTTGGTGCAAGGCAAAGTGAATCCCTTGACCATCGTACTGACCATGGTTCCGATTGCCATTCTCGGCGTGCTGGGCCTGGTAATGGGCGACTGGGCGCATGCTGCCGTTCTGGCGTTCCTGATTTCGCTGGCATTGACCTCGGCTGCACTGCTGCTCTCCGGGCTGAAGGGTCTTATCGGACTCTAGGACCCCCGGCAGGTCGCACACACCAGTACTTTCGCTCTTGAGCGCCGTTCGGGGTTCGGTCCCGACAGGATCTCAAGTGGAAACAACCCCATCAAAGGGAAATCATCATGTCATTGCTGAAAAAGAAAAAGCGCAAAGAGGCGGAGATCCCCACGTCTTCGATGGCCGACATCGCCTTCTTGCTGCTCATTTTCTTTCTGGTCACGACGACCATCGACGTTGATACGGGAATCGGGATGGTGCTTCCTCCCAAGTTGGAGGATGATATAGAACCGCCCCCGATCAAAGAACGCAACGTGCTGAAGATCCTCGTCAACGAACAGGGGCTCGTGCTTGTGGAGGATCAGCCCTCCGCGGTACAGCTCATCCGGGATGAGGTCAAGAAGCATGTGCTCAACAATGGAGAAGATCCACGGTACGCCGAAGAGACAGGCAAAGCCCTCATATCCATCAAGACGGCTCGTCAGACTCCGTACGATGCCTACGTAGGGGTCCTCGATGAAGTGTGGATGGCATACTTTGAGATGTGGGATGCAGAGGCGCGCTCGCTAGGTTTCCCCGACTACGCAACGTATGTCGACTCCATTGAGGAAGCGGATGCAGAAAACGCTATCCGCGACAAGATCAAGGCGGCCATTTCCATTGCTGAGCCCGACGCGGCATAAGGCAGCGATTCATCCGTAAACGATTCCTAACGCCATGTCAGGTCACTTTCAAAAGAAAGCTCAGACGAAGCAGGAAATCCCTACTGCGTCCCTCCCGGACATCATTTTCATGCTGCTGATCTTCTTCATGGTCAGTACGGTTCTCCGGGAAACAACGGTCCAGGTAAGGACAACCCTGCCGCAGGCTGAGGCTCTTACCAAGATTGATCAGAAGCGACTGGTCTCCTACATCTACATCGGTCCGCGCAAGTTGGACGGCAACCGACTCGGAGAGACGGGTGTTCAGATTGATGATGCCCTGATCGAAGACACCGGAACGATCCGGACGGTCATGTACCGGAAGCTCATCGAGCAGCCCAAACTGATCGTGTCCCTCAAGGTGGACGAGACGTCTGAAATGGGTATTGTGCTTGATGTCCAGCAGGAGCTCCGTGAAGCTGGTACGCTGCGTATCAACTACTCTTCACGCAGGGAGATACCTTCCTGATGCGTCGCTGAGCAGCCTGGGGCTGCGTGAATCAATACCGAAATCGAAAGGGCCCCGCTTCCGCGGGGTCCTTTTTTTATGGTCTGACCGTAGGTTACTGTCATCGCTGTGCCGCAGCGATATGTACCACGTGCCCCTCTCGTGCCATGATCCAACGACTGCAAACGGTATACCTGCTTCTGGCCGCCCTTTTCCTCGGGATCCTCTTCCTGGCCGAAGGTGCGTGGACGGGTACGGCTACATCGCTTTATTCCTGGTATGTCCCCGTGTCCATGGGACTCTTCGGCTTGGCGGCTGCTGGTGCCGTGACAGCTGTGTTCTTGTATAAGGGCAGGAAGCGACAGCGTAGCCTCGTCGTTGCGATGCAGATAGTGGTGTTGCTTGGCTTGCTTTTGAAAGTCGTTCTCAATTCCATGGCAGGAGGCTTTGCCTCGATATCCACGGATGCCACGTTCGAATACTGGGTTGGGTACGGTGCACCTGTCATGGCCTATCTCATGCTGTTGATGGCCAGGCGGGGTATTGATCGGGATACAGCCCTCATCAAGTCCATGGACCGCCTCCGATGAGGCAGGAACCTGAGGCCTTGCCTGAGCAGCCACCATGGCGGGCATGGTTGGCTCTTTTTGTAGGTCTGACAGCCATTTCGACAAGCGTCCTGTTCATCCGCTGGGCGGCATCAGCTCCTGCCGAAACGGTCGCGGTCTGGCGGACCGTGTTCGGTGCTTCGCTGCTGGTACCGGTGGCTGCAATGAAAGCCCGGAGTGAGATCCGGGAGATGTCCGTGCGTGAGTGGGCCTTGATTGCGGGATCCGGGATCTTTCTGGGGCTGCACTTTGTCACGTGGATTGCCTCCCTCTACCACACGAGCGTTGCCTCGGCCTCAGCACTGGTTGCGGTCAGCCCTCTATTCCTTGCCATTCTGGGCTATTTCTTGCTTCAGGAACGCCTGTCAGGTCGGCAGTTGGCCTCGTTGTTCCTTGCCGTGGCCGGTGTAACGGCGCTGGGATGGATCGATCGATCGCCAACGGGTCAGGCGGTGGCGCATCCCCTTCTGGGGAATGCATTGGCGCTCAGCGCGGCAGGGTTCGTTTCGGTGTATCTCCTTATCGGTCGCTTTGTCAGGCAGCGCCGATCATGGCTTGCCTATGTTGCGCCTGTGTATGTCGTAACCGCGCTGACGACCGTGGTCGTTGCGCTCGTTCAGGGCATCCCCCTGCTGGGGTGGGGCTGGGAAATCTACGCCCTGTGCCTGGGCATGGCCTTCGTACCACACCTGCTGGGACATGGCTCCCTTAACTGGTCGCTCAAATATCTGTCAGCGACAACAGTAGGATTGGCGTCCCTGGGGGTACCGGTCCTATCCTCCGCGTGGGGTGCCGTCGCCTTCTACGAGGTACCTTCGCCCCTGGCCATCGGGGCCATGGGGCTTATTCTGGTCGCTCTGGGTCTCTTTATTGCCGCTGGGCGCCGCTAATCCGGGTGCTCTGCCGGCTGGAACGTGTCCTCAGTCAGCGCCGCCAATCTGACACGTCATGTCGTTGCCGCAGCACATGGGCGACTTGACCTTGCCATGCCCATCCGGGCAGCGCGAGACGGCCACTTCAGCACCGGATCCTGTGGTAATGGTGTCGTGGATCAGTTCTTTGTCGCAGTGACCGCAGGTCATTGACCCGACGCTCATGCCGCAGGTATTGCAGGTGTAGGCTGCCATGGTAAGGGGAGTCTGGTTTCACGGATGGTCAGGATACCTCGGGCTCACGCTTAAGATCCGGGCTCATGGGGGTCCGGCACATATGCAAGAAAGGGGGCGGAGGAGGTATCTTTCGCCACCCCCACCCATAGAATGTCGTTTGTCCATGTCCTGTTTTTTCCCATGCCGTGCGGCCTTGGCCACGGGTCTGCTGCTTTGTTTCAGCTTCCCGGCCCGTGCTCAATCGACCCATGAGAACCTGTTCACGCATGTAGCCGGGCAGTCGATGGAGGACGGTCGTCCGTGGATGGATACCTTGAGTGGCGATTTCTGGGCCTGCATGGGTAAGCGGGTGTTTGATGACACCGGGGCGCGGGCGGGCGTGGAGTCCGTATTCATGGGACATGAAGCGCCTACCGAGGAATTTTTCGAGGCCGCCTGGTATTGTGGAATGTTCGCCATCGCTGCCCCGTGGCAATCCGGGGCAACGGTTGAGAGCATGGAGCTCGGTGCCCCAATTACGTATGACTCTCCGGGGATTACGGCCCTGAACCAGATGTCCGGCAGACCGCCGGGGATTGAGCAGATAGCTGATCCCTCGGCTGTACGCCTCCCTGATGGTCGTATTGCCCTCTACTTTTCCGGCGACCACCGTGCGGCCCACCAATCGACCCGCTGGGTATCCAAGGAGCCAGTGATGGCCATATCGGATCCCGTGGAGTTTGAGCAGGAATTGGACTATAACTTACCCACGAGGCTTCTGTGGCGGCAGATGTTCCGTATGGATGATGGCTCCTGGCGGGCTTTCGGCAATATGGATGGCATCCGCAGTTGGGAATCCCCCGATGGGTTGAACTGGGTGGAGGCCCCAACCGCGCAAATGCTGTTGCCAACGCCGACCGCCGTGCGTGATCAACTCGGACTTCCCCAGTATGCGTTTCAGTTCAACTCTTTCCTCAATATTACGCACCTCGATGATGGCTCGTGGGTCGGGGTCATGCCCCACTACCGGGAATCCATGGACTCCCCCGAGCCGGATGCCAATGGAAACGGATATGATGACCCTCCGTTCGTTCTGATCTACCATTCCGAGGATGGCTACACCTGGCACTACCGTTCGGCGATCATTGGAACAGATGAAGGATTCGTATCCCAGATAGAGCCGGAGGTCTACATGTTCACGATGTCGGACGCCGTCTTTTTTTCAAGGGACCTCATGGCGTGGACCTTTGGCCACAGCCCCCATTTCCATACCTACGGCATCGCGCTGCCCGATGGGTTCATTCTGCATTTCGGTACGGACTCGACCATCGGGATTCCCCTGCATGCCTATCGCACTTCAGTTGACGTCCAAGCGTTCGAGCAAGCGCAATGGAACACCATGTCCTGGGAAGGCATGCCGACCATTGATGAACTGCGCGGCACGACTTCGGGCGTACATGTCGTCACGCCATCCGCCGTCCAACCGGTATCGGTTGCCGTGTGGCCCAACCCCACGACAGACAAGGTTACCGTGTCTTGGGAATCGGCTCAGATGGGCCCATCACCAACCCTACAGTTGGTGGACGGGCTGGGGCGCATCCTGCGGGAGCAGAG
>JAFMNH010000078.1 GCA_017859335.1 Rhodothermales bacterium
AGGTCCCGGTAGGCATCCGGCCCGACAACGAGGTCCACCAGCTTTTCCTGATCGAGTAGCTTCTCCCGCAGCCTTTCAGCCATACACCCCAGCACACCCAATTTCAGGTCCGGGTTGTACTTGGTCTTCTGAGCTCGCAGCTCGCCGAGACGACGGCGGACTTTCTGCTCAGCATTTTCGCGGATGGCGCAGGTGTTGATGAGCACGATGTCCGCCTCGTCTGCGTCGTGTGTCAGACCGTACCCGTTCTCACGCAGCACCGAAGCCACGATCTCGGAGTCGGACACATTCATCTGGCACCCGTAGGTCTCCAGGTACACCTGCCGCTTGCCATCGGCTGTGACGGCCACCTGCTTGGGGGCGTCCAGATCGTCCAGGATGGGAATGTCGTTTGTCGGCTGCATGTAGGTTCGGAGCAGGGTTCAGAGCACTGTTCAGACGTCGGCCTTTGAAGCATGGGCTCCTGCGGGGACGTCGTGCCGTTTTGTCTGTTTGGGACAGAGTAGACGCGCTGTAACCCGCCTCCAGGAGCCAGGTTCGCCCATCGCCCATGAAAACCAGACAAAATGACAGCATCGGCAGCCTACGGTTCAGACCACCAGTGGGCGAACCCGGTGTCCACCGGGGTGCGAACCCGGAATCCACCGTCTCGTATATTGCTCACTCCCTTCAGGCGGGCTTCCCGGCATCGCTGTCAGAATCCATCTCCATCACCATCCATTCTCCCCTTGACCCATGGCTGGCCACAATAAATGGTCGAAAATCAAGCGGCAGAAAGCCGTGACCGATGCCCGTCGTTCCAAGAGCTGGGCCCGCATCACCCGCGATATCATGGTTGCTGCCCGTGAGGGTGGCGGCGACCCGGGCATGAATGCCCGACTGGCCCTTTCTGTCGAAAAGGCGAAAGCGGAGAACATGCCCAAAGACAACATCGTGCGCGCCATCAAGCGGGGTACCGGTGAGATCCAGGGTGCGGACTACGTGGAGATGACCTACGAGGGCTATGGGCCGCACGGCATTGCCATTTTCGTTGAGGCCTTGACGGACAATACCAACCGGACGGTAGCCGACGTGCGTCACCTCTTCGGCAAATATGGAGCCGGCCTTGGGCAGTCGGGAAGTGTGGCGTTCCAGTTTGAACGCAAAGGCATCTTTGACATCGCGGGCGAGGGCATCGACGAAGAGGAGCTCTTCCTGCTCGTCGCCGAGGCCGGTGCCGAGGATGTGACAAGCGAAGAGGGGGATTTTGAGGTAACCACCCCCGTGGAAGCCTTCGGCGCCGTACAGGCGGCTCTGGAGGAGGCCGGCGTCAACGTCGAGGAAGCGGGACTGCAGCGCATTGCCACGACGACAACGCGCCTGGGCGCGGACGAAGCCCGGTCCGTGATGAAGCTGATCGACCTGTTGGAAGAACTGCAGGATGTGCAGGCCGTCTACTCCACGCTGGAGATGGACGAGGCGACCATTGCCGCCGTTTCCTGAGCACCCCATGATCATCCTAGGAATCGACCCTGGTTCGAACATCACCGGTTTCGGCATCGTCGAGACCGGCGAGGGTGGGGAGCGGCTCCTGGAAAGCGGGGTCATCCGGGTGGGCACGGCCGACAAGGACACCGGCATCGCCCCAGAGCACGTGCTGCGGCTTCAGCGCATCCACGAAGCGGTGACGGAGCTGATCGGTGAATTCAAACCCGATCTGTGTGCCGTGGAAATGCCCATTTACGGGAAGAACCCGCAGTCCATGCTCAAACTGGGTCGGGCGCAGGCGGCCGCCATGCTGGCCGCGCTCAATCGCCAGGTCCCTGTGACGGAGTACACGCCGAAAGAGATCAAGAAAGCCGTCACGGGCAACGGCAACGCCTCAAAAGAGCAGGTGCGTTTCATGGTGGAAACCATGCTCCAGATGCGTCAGGGGATGAGCATCACCCTGGATGCCTCGGATGCACTGGCCGTGGCGCTGTGCCATATTCACCGTGGCGCAACGCGTTCGACCGCCACGTACAAGAACTGGGAGGCCTTCGCCCGATCAAACCCCGGGCGGATAAAATAGTCCTCAGTTCGACCGGCTCCTGTTGCCTTGTCCACGCTCCTCGTCCCGAAGTCGAACGATGTGGGCGGTCTCTTCCCGGTCGATGCCGCCATGGCTCATGTGAAAAATGAGATGAGCCATCTGCTTGTCTTTGCTCGGGGCCTGATTCCACTCGGGATGTGCCTGCTCGATGATGGAGATCAGGATCCTGATGAATGGATAGCGCTCTTCCGCCGTGGGCATTTTCCCGACCTCCACAGCAAGCAAATCGGCATTGCGGCCAACAGAACGGTCAACAATCTTGGTTTCGTACGTGATCACGGGAGAACAGGCTGTATGGTGGAATGAGCATCCGATGCGGGAAAACAGGTCCCGCTGGGGACATCGAAAAATAGGCATGGGCAGCCCGTCAACCAAGCCAGCCTGCCGATGCATGCACCCAGTTAGAGAGACCACTCACTCCGGTCTCTTGACCGGATCGTGCGAACCGGTCAGCACGGCCGCCGTTGAAGCTCCCCTCATGCGCAACCTGCAGATTCCATATCGCCTCGAGTTGCTTCCCTCCGTACCAGCCTTTCATCGAAAGGCGCGCTCCCACAAGGAATTCACGGAGGGTCAACTGGTCTATTACGGTCCATCCCCGGTCTATTATGGCATCGGGGAGGTCAAGAGCCTGCTTGAGGGATTTGTAGCCGTGGATTTCCGCGGTACGGGTCAGTTCGGTGTCCACGAGGACATGTTCAAACCGGAGTATCTCATTCCCATTCCCCGTTCCACCCTCGGTATCCTGTGACTCCTGGCACGCTCCTTCCACGCACGTGCGCTGCACTCACCCAACGCACTCTCTTGCCGCTGATGATCATGGCAATGGCTGCCGCAGGGTGCGGTCCCGAGCAGGTTTCCATTCCGATCATCGATGGATGGGTGGACGATTTCGAGGATGGCAACCTGTACAACGAGATCGGTTTCGCCTGGAAAGCCGTTTCCGAGGGTGCCGGCGCGGATGCGGCCATCCTGATTGAGCGTGGTGGCATCAACGGCTCCCGATTCCAGCTGACCGTTGGCGGTGAACGCTCGGACACGAGCGGTTTAAAGGGAGTGTCCGGAGCCCGGGTGCCCTTGGGGCAAGCACTGGACGCAGGGCGTATGGAGGTGACCAATGTCACCGCTTTCGAGGGGCTCGAGGTGCGCATGCGTGGCACGCCGGGCTCCTGCATCATCCAATTGGGAACGGCAGCCGTGACTGATTTCGACTACCATAATGCGTACGTCGAAGTGACATCGGATTGGGCCCTCTTCCGCCTGCCGTTTGAAGCGTTCCAGCAGGAAGGATTCGGAAGGGCCCGGGACTGGAGCGGAACGGACCTGACCCACGTGGCCGTATATGCCAACCATACAGGATCCTACACCGTGGCCGTCGACGATATCCGTTTCTATTGAGCCTCGAGGCTCAGGGACGCTGCAGCTCCTGGAAATACGTGTCGATGATCCACTGCGGCTGCCAGCGGTCCACCCAACGCTCGACGTTCTCGTAGTCGAACACGTCCGAGTCCAATGAATCCGGATGGACATGCAACGGATGGGGATCGTCGAATGCCGCGTGCTCGGTCTCCATGAGGGCCATCAAGGTGGCCACGCGCTCGGCCTGCTCCTCAAGGCCGGAAAGATCATTCATCTCGTGCGGATCCTCCTCCAGATTGAAGAGCTGCTGCCGATCCAGACGTGGGTAGTGGATGAGCTTCCACGGACCCTGCATGACGCTGCGGTGGATGTCCTCGTACACCGTATACAAGACGTCCCTGGGTCCCGGCTCGCCGCGCTCCCACATGCCACGCAGGTTTGACCCATCCATACCCTCAGGCGGTGTCATGCCGGTCCAGCTGGCAATCGTAGGGTACAGATCATAGAGCAGGACCGGGTCATTGGTCGAACCCTCCGGGATGCCCGGACCGGCCACGATAAGCGGCACCCGGTTGGAATGCTCATAGAGGCTCTGCTTGCCAAGCAGACCGTGACTTCCCAACGCCAGGCCATTGTCGGCGGCATACACGATGATCGTATTCTTATCCAGCCCCAGATCATCGAGCGCCTTGAAAAGGTCGCCGATGCGCCGGTCCATGTGGGAAATAAGCCCGTAGTACTCCCTGATCTGTTCCTTGATGTGGGCCTCCGGACGCGGCCATTCGGCCAACTGCTCATCCCGCCCCGTCATCCAGCCGTTGTGGAAGGGATGCACCGGCAGGAAGTTGGGCGGCAGGGGGATGTCGACACCGTCATAGAGCGCCAGATCCTGGGGCAAGGGCATCCGCGGGTCGTGTGGCGTCTGGAAAGAGACATAGGCCAGGAACGGCGCTTTCGTATCCGAAGCTGCGTATTCTTTCAGGAAGTCGATGGTGGCATCCACGTACAGGTCCGTCGACCACGCCATCGAATCGACCTCGGAAAAGGTGCCATCCTCCAGCATCTGCCGGATCGGGACTGCGTCATGTGAACTCATGCCGCCAAACATGATGTTGCGCCCCTTCGTAAAGCTCTTGGCGAACGAGGCCTGGCTCTGGTGCCACTTACCCGTACCGAAGGTCACGTATCCATTGGCCTGAAGCTGCTCCGGAAACGTGATCACGGAATCGAGCTGGGTACCCACACGGTAGAGGCTGCGCCCGCTCATGAGCATGGCGCGGCTTGGTTGGCACACGGCGCCGTGCACCGACCCCATGACGTGGGCGTTGCGGAAGTTGAACCCCGTGGCTGCCAGCCGATCGAGCACCGGCGTCTGGATGATATCGTTCCCGTAGGCGCCGATGGCGTCCGGGCGCTGGTCGTCCGCAAACAGGAACAGGATATGGGGGCGATCGGGGGTGGTATCCGACTGGCAGCCGGCGAGCGTCAGCAGGAAGAGGACTGGAATCAGGAAACGGGTCATGGCAGGATGCGTCAGGTGATGTCGCATGGTAGGGTTTTCCGACCGTGCGGCGCAACGGAACATGCATGGCGCCCGTACGAACAACCCTTCGCTCGATTCCTCCCTCACTCCCTCATCGGACATGCATACACTCCAAGTCCAGGGCGTCACCAAGCAATACGACAAGGTGCTCGCCGTCAACGATGTGTCTTTCGAGGCGCAGCCCGGAAGGATCTTGGGATTGCTCGGCCCCAACGGCGCCGGCAAGACCACGACGATCCGGATGATCACCTACATCACGATCCCTGATGAGGGTCGTATCCTCTTCGGCAACGAACGCGTCGGCCCGAAGAGTCAGGAGATCATGGGGTATCTGCCCGAAGAGCGCGGGCTGTACAAGAAGATGAAGGTGGGCGAACAGCTCATGTACTTTGCCGAACTCAAGGGCATGCCCAAAAAAGAGGCCCGCAAAGCCATCGCCTACTGGCTCGAGCGGATGGGCGCGCTCGAGTGGGTCTCCAAGGAGACCAATGAGCTCTCCAAGGGAATGCAGCAGAAGATCCAGTTTGTTGCCACGATCCTGCACGATCCCAAACTGCTGATCCTGGATGAGCCGTTCGGCGGCCTGGATCCAATCAACGCGGATCTGTTGCAATCGGTCATCCTGGAACTGAAGAACTCGGGACGTACCATTGTATTTGCCTCCCACCGGATGGAGCAGGTCGAGCAGCTGTGCGATGACATCTGCCTGGTTTCAAAGGGAGAGATCGTGGTCAACGGGCCCCTCAACGAGGTCAAGAAGCGCTACGGCAAGAACACGGTCCTGATCGACTTTGAAGGCTCGGACGCCTTCCTCGATCCGCTCGAGGCGTCGGGCGCTGTGCGGGTGAATGCCCGGTCCACGCGCCACGCCGAAATCCGGCTGTTGAATGGTACGCCTTCCAAGCACGTACTCAAGGCCGCCCTTGAGCATGTATCCGACATCACCCGATTTGAATTGGTCGAACCACCCATGCGGGAAATTTTCGTAACCGCTGTCACCGAGCAGCAGGGAGAGCAGGCAGCCAAAGCCGTACAGAGCGGTGGTGGCCTGGCTGGATCCAAAGCCCAGGGAGGCGCAGCATGAACAAGACCTTCATCGTAGCGAAGAACGAATTCCTGAAGCGCGTCAAAACGCGTTGGTTCGTCTTCACGACCCTTCTCGGACCCATCGTACTGGTGGCTTTCTTTGCCGTCATCGGCATCGTGTCCGTCTCGGCCATCGAGGGGGGCGAAAGCACGATTGTCCTTTTGGACGAGACCGGACGCATTGCGGCGAACCTGGAAGATCCGGAGGGAGACATCACCTTCGTGGAGTCGGATGCCGATGAACAAACCCTCCGGCAGGATGTCCTTGATGGAACGTACACCGGCTACCTCGTCCTGCCGGCCGGCCTGATCGATGGCCAGGGACAGGCGCGCTACTACTCAACCGAGGGCGGCGGCGTCAGCTCGTTCAACTTCGACCTGCGCAACATCATCCGCGGAACGGTCCGTACGCTCAGGCTGCAGGACCAGAATGTCTCTGCCGAGGTGTTCGACATCATCAACGCGGGCGTGTCCCTGGAAACGGTCAAGCTTTCCGACGAGGGCGAAGAGCAGGGCAGCTCGGCGGCCTATGCCATCGTGGGCGGCATCATGGGCTTCCTGATCTACATTTCCATGCTGGTCTACGGCTCCGTCGTCATGCAGGGCGTCATCCAGGAAAAGATGAACCGCGTGGTCGAGGTCATCGTCTCCTCCGTACGACCCTTCCAACTCCTCATGGGCAAGGTCCTCGGCATCGGCGCCATGGGCCTGGTCCAGATGACGTTCTGGGCGGGTCTGATTGCGGCCGGGACGATGGGGTCGGGTGCCATCATCAGCCTTTTTGTAGATCCAGCCAACATGGATCTCCCGGATACAGCTACCCAAACGGAGATTTTGGATGCGGTGGGCTTCCAGGTGCCTGATCTCGGACCGGAAGTCTTCGTGTTTTTCGTGATCTACTTCCTGCTTGGCTATCTGCTCTTCTCCACCCTGTTTGCCGGTATCGGCTCGGCCGTCGAGCAGCAGCAGGATGCCCAGAGCCTGATGCTGCCGATCATGATGCCCATCATCATATCCATCGTGTTCCTCCAAGCCGTCATCGAAGCCCCGAATTCGGGACTCTCCGTGGCGCTCTCGCTCATCCCGTTCACCTCGCCCATCCCGATGGTCGTGCGGGTAGCCATGATCGACGTGCCCATCTGGCAGCTCGGCCTGTCGCTGCTGCTACTGACCGGAACGTTCGTCGGCGCCGTCTGGGTGTCCTCGCGCATCTACCGCGTCGGCATCCTGAGCTACGGAAAGAAGCCTTCGCTGAAGGAAATCATGAAGTGGATGCGCTACGCGTAGGTCGCATGGGGATGGTATACTTCGGCTGATCACCAACCGGAGCTCTTTCATGCCCTGCCAATCCATCGGGTCCCGCGTCCTGCCCGGAACCGTATCTGCACGTTTCCTGATCCTGTTTCTGCTGGCCCTGGCCACGTTGCCTGCGCACGCCCAAACGGGCCATGCGCTGAAGATGACGTATCTGGGAACAGCCGGCTGGATCTTGGACGATGGCAACGTCGTCGTCCTTCTCGACCCATACATCACCCGTGCCAAGTACGGTGGCGGCGGGCATCCGGATGATAAGCGACCGGACTATGGGCGGGGCGACGTCGTACCCCCGGACACGGAGCTGATCGACCGTATCCTCGATGGTATTGGCGCGCCCGTGGATTTCATCCTGATCCATCACAGCCACTTCGATCACCTGGGCGACGTCCCCTACATCGCCCGGAAAACCGGCGCCAAGGTCATCGGCACGGAAACGACCAAGATGATCCTGCGGGCCTATGGTATTCCGGAGGAACAGCTCTACGCCGTCGGCGGTGGCGAGGACTATCAGTTCGATGATTTTTCAGTACGCGTCATACCGGGCATCCACTCGGCGCTGAACGAGAAGTTGTATCACGACACGCGGCGCTACGACCGGACGACCGATCTGTCGGCGCCGCTCTCGCCCAACCAGTTCATCGAAGGAGGATCGCTGCAGTTCCTGGCGCGCTTCTCGGGGCATGAGGTCCTGACCATGGGATCGATGAACTTCGTGGAGCGTGAGCTTGAAGGGATCCGGCCCGATGTCCTTTTGGCCGGCATCAACGGGTCCCGGCTGGGCCTCTACAACTACGATGAGCGCCTACTTCGGGTGACCGGTTATCCGCCGGTCGTCATTCCGACGCACTGGGACAATTTCCGCGTGCCCTACGGCTATTCGCAGGAGGCCAACATCGAGCGCAATCTGGTCCCCTTCGAGGAGGGCATGAAGACCATTTCTCCGCGGTCGCGGGTCGTCCGGCCGGTACACCTGGAGACGATTGTGCTGGAGCCGATGCGGTAGGAAGGGAACGCAGCAAAAACGCGCCATGACGAGCGGTTGTGTGAAAACCCTCCGAAAGCGGTTCTTAAGGGCACACGCGATCGAACCAGGTCACCCATCTTCCGTTCTTTACCGGCTCCACCCTTCCGTGCGTCCGTACTGGACGCAAGGCTCCCGCGGCCGACAGGAAGAGCACCCATCTATTCGCCCGCTTGCCGATGCAGACCGACATCAGAAACATCACCGACGTTGAGCTCGAATTCGAACTGAACGTCCCCGCTGCCGACCTGGCCCACGAAATCAACGAGGCCATCCGCCGTCAGCGCGTCCGTACCACCCTGAAGGGGTTTCGCCCCGGTAAGGTACCTGTCGGTATGGTCAAGAAGATGTACGGTAAGGCGCTGGCCTACGGTGTCGCCGAAGACCGTGTACAACAGGCTTTCCGTTCGGAAGTGCTTGAAGGGGACACCGCCTACGACGTCCTTGGTCAACCGACCATCACGGAACTCGACTATGAGTACGAAGGCGATCTGCGGGCAGTAGTCAGCTTCGGTGTGCGTCCGAAGGTGGAGGTCAAAAGCCTTTCGAAGGTCAAGATCTCCAAATTGGTCCACGAAATCTCCGATGCGGATGTGGATAAGGAGATCGAAAACCTGCTGGCCCAGCATGCGGAACTGACGCCGGACAAAGGCCCGGCCAAGAAAGACTCCTACGTCATCGTCGACATGCAGCGACTCGATGGCAAGAAAGGCGATCCGATTGAGGGCGAAAAGCAGGAGAACGTACCCTTCCTGCTGTCCGATGAAAACCTGATGCCGGAGCTGCGCAAGGCCTTGACGGGCATGAAGATCGATGCCACGAAGGAAGTGAAGCTGCCCGGGCCGGAGGGAGAGGACGATCGCTACTACGCAGTTACGCTCAAGGAAGTAAAGATCCGTGAGTTGCCCGAACTCGATGACGACATGGTCAAGAAAGTGACCAACGACCAGGTCGAGACCGCCGATGAGCTGAAGACGCAGATCCGCGAACAGCTGGAGCAGGGTTGGGAGCAGCGCAGCCGCGAATACTTCCAGTCGGACGCCATCGAGAAACTGATCGACCTGCACGAATTCGATGTCCCCAACTCCGTCATCGAGATGTACCTCGATGCGTACGTCAATGACATCAAGTCGAAGAACGACGATGCATTGCCGGAGGGCTTTGACGAGAAGGGCTATCGCGAGCGCCGCCGCAAGGACGCCGAGAATCAGGCGCGCTGGATGTTCATCCGCGATGCCATCATGGCCGAGCAGAAACTCGAGGTGACGGACGAGGACCGCGACGAGCACTTCGACAAGATGGCTGCCCAAGGTGGCTTCACAGGCGACATGATGAAGTCCTACTATCAGTCCATGCCGCAGCTCATGGACCAGGTGGATCAGGGAATCCTATCAACGAAGGTTTTCGGATGGCTCGAGAGCCAGATGAAGGTTACCGAAAAGGACAAGAAGGCCTACGAGAAGGAAATGAAGGACGCTTGAGCGGCGTTTCAGCGCTGACTCGGTGCTGCTTGAGCGTAATCGGAACCCGTCGACAACAGGACTGGTTCGACAAGGACCCCGCTCAAGAAAGCGCGTGCCCACCTGTTCCATCCAGCCCAACCCAGCCTCCCGATGGTCGACGATTTCCTCAAGTTCTCGAAAAGCCTGAACAGCACAACCCTGCCAAGCAGTATCTACAGCGGGCCGTTCCAGGATGCGCCCGTAGGGCAGCTTGTCCCTATGGTGGTCGAGCAGTCCAGCCGCGGCGAGCGGGCCTACGACATCTTCAGCCGCTTGCTGAAGGATCGGATCATCATCCTCGGCACGCCCATCAACGACGCCATTGCCAACTTGATGGTGGCGCAGCTGCTCTTCCTTACGTCCGAGGATCCGGAGCGCGACATCAATATCTACATCAACTCCCCAGGTGGGTCGATCGACAGCGGTCTGGCCATCTACGATACGATGCAGTACATCAAGCCCAACGTATCGACCATCTGCGTGGGCCTCGCGGCCTCCATGGGCGCCGTGCTCCTTGCCGCCGGAGAAAGCGGCAAACGAGCCTCGCTACCCAACTCGCGCATCATGGTCCATCAGCCGCTGGGAGGCGCGCAGGGTCAGGCCTCGGACATTGAAATCCAGGCGCGGGAAATCATGAAAATGAAGAAGGCCCTCTACGGCATTCTCTCGAGCCATACAGGCCAGACCCCGGAGAAAATAGAGGACGATGGCGACCGTGATTACTGGATGGGCGCCGAAGAGGCCAAGGAGTATGGGCTTATCGATACCGTACTGGTACCCGGTGCCATGAAGAAACCAGGCGCCAAAGACTAGGTCACTCGATAATCTGAGAAAAGGAAGATCGGCCCTGGTGCGCCCGACTCAGCGTCACTGTTGCCTAGGCCGAATTACGCTGATTCCGGAGGGCGGATAGGACTGTCCACACGCCGAGCGAGAACAGCCACGTGAACAACGTGGCCGTCCAAATAACCCAAGGCATGGAATCACCATAAAAGGTGAGAGCAGGGTTTCCTGCTTGAAAGACGGAAACAGGGTACCAAGCGAGGGCCAGTATCAAACCCAGCCACGCCATCTGTCGTCGGCGCGTCATGCGGGGCGCCAACCGAAGCCAGTCCCAGGCAAGAACCACAAAAAGGGCCCACATAGCCAGCGTCCCAAGCGGAAAGCCGCCGGGCAACACTATCTCAAGCCATTCCAGTCCCGTAGCCAAGCTCAAGACGCAAAACAAGATATAGACCCACACCAGGCCGTGTATGCTGTTTCTGGCCATACCTTCTACAGATCCTGCTCCTGCTTCTTGAGCATGAACACGCCTTCAGCCTGGCTGGACACCACGATCACGCCGCTCTTGAAGTAAGGGTAATTGCTCCAGGAACCGGCAAAGCCCTTTACGTTGTCCGCAAACGGCGCCGTGTCGAAAGCAGCTACCTCTACCGGATTCTCCGGGTCGGTGATATCCAGGATGCGAAGGCCTGCCTGGTAGTTGGACTGATACATCAGGTTGCCGTCCACATAGAGATTGTGGTCACTGGCTCCGTTGCTGTGATAGAACTCATTGACGAGGATGGGTTCATCCAGATCACTCATGTCCCAGATCAGGGTTCGGGTGCGATCCGTGATGTCGTTCATCTCGTCAAGCTCATCGTTCATGTAGAAGTAATTATGGTCCTCACTGAGCCAACCCTGGTGCGTGTAGGCCGTGTTGGGATACTCAGCCACCGTAATCGTCCTTGGATTCGCCTTGTCGGTGACATCGGCCAGGATGAGCGCACTGCTGTTGGAGTTGAAACACACTTCGCGCCCCACGTAATCAGCATCTGACCCCCGGTAGATGACACATTGGGCGTCGTGCGTACCACC
>JAFMNH010000079.1 GCA_017859335.1 Rhodothermales bacterium
ATTGGTATCCAGCCAATCAATGATATCATCGAGCCCGTTGTGACCGCCGGTACCCCCCCTCTGGCGAATACGGATGACGCCGGTATCCAGATGGATATCGTCCACAATGACCAGGATATCCTGCGGCGTGACGCGATGCTTGCGGATAAGCTCTTCCACGGCCAGACCGCTGCGATTCATGTACGTCTCGGGGGCCGCCAGTAGCAGTTTCCTGCCCCGCCATCGACCTTCCGCAATCTTGGATTGCCCCTTCGTCTTCCACGTAGCCCCGATATGCCCGGCAATGGTCTCGACAACCTCGAAACCAATATTGTGCCGGGTGCCTTCGTACGTGGCACCTGGATTACCGAGGCCAATGATGATGCGGATGGAGCCTGCCATACCTTCGTTTTTGCGCCGGAAAAATCCCATGCCTGCTGCGTGGTGGATAAAAAAAGACCGGGGCCTCCATCGGAAGCCCCGGTCCTGTCATAACGGCCTGTGGCCGGGTACATGCCGTGGCTTACTCGGCAGCTTCGTCAGCTGATTCGTCGGCTGCTTCAGCACCCGACGCTGCCTCGCCTCCCTCTTCTTCGTCCTCCTCGTCGTCGAGCACGATAAGCTGGCGGGGACGACGGATGGAAACGAGCGGAGAGTCCGGGTTGGCAAGGATCTGCAGACCTTCGTTTTCCATGTCACGCACCAGGATGCGCTGACCGATCCGCAGATTGGTTACGTCCACCGTAAAGGACTCCAGGATATTCTCCGGGAGGCACTTGATGGCAATCTTGTGGATGAACTCCTGCTGAATGCCACCGTTGCGGACGCCGCGGGCCGTGCCTTCAAAGTGCACAGGCACCTTGATCTTGACCTTTTCGCCTGGATGCAGAACGATAAAATCCGCATGGATGATGCGGTCGCTTACCGGATCCATCTGGTAGTCCTTGAGAACGCAGTCGTAGGTTGCACCGTCGATGACGACGTTGACACGATGGAACTTGTCCGTGTAGATCAGATCCCTCATGGCCAGCTCCGGGACCTGGAAGGCGCGGGGCTCTTCGCCGTGTCCGTACAGCACGCATGGGACTTCTTCAGCCTTGCGGGCAGCGCGTGCTTGCGACTTGCCGGCTTCGCGCGCCTTGGCTTCGAGCGTGATGACTTCCATGACTTGTATACCGTTGTGTGTTTCGTTGAATATCAGGAATCGAACAGGGTCGAGATCGATTCATCCGTATAGATGCGGCGAATGGCGTCCGCAAAAATTTCTGCCACGCTGACGACCTGGATCTTGTCCAGGCTGCGTCTGAGCGGAATGGTGTCGGTGACCACCAGATGGGAGATGGCCGATGCCTCGATGCGATCGTAGGCAGGACCGGATAGCAGGGCATGCGTACCCGCCGCAAGGATTTTGAGGGCACCCGCGTCACGAAGCGCATTGGCCGCGTTCGACAGCGTTCCGGCCGTATCGATCATGTCGTCGATGAGCAGGACATTCTTGCCCTCGACCTCACCGATGATGTGCATGACCTCCGCCACGTTTTGCGTGGGTCGACGTTTGTCGATGATGGCCAGTCCAGCGTCCAGTTTTTTGGCATACGAGCGGGCCATCTTGACACTTCCGACATCGGGGGCCACAACGACCAGGTTGTCCAGCTCCATCTTGCGATAGAAGTCCGCAAACACGGCGCTACCATAGAGGTGGTCCACCGGGACATCGAAGAAGCCCTGAATCTGCGAGGCGTGCAGATCCATCGTCAGCACACGATCCACCCCTGCCGTGGTCAGCAGGTTGGCCATGAGTTTGGCGGCAATCGAGACGCGCGGCTGGTCCTTGCGCTCCTGACGGGCATACCCGAAGTATGGGATGACGGCTGTGATCCGGCCCGAGGACGCGCGCACGGCTGCATCCACCATCAGGAGCAGCTCCATCCAGTTGTCGGCCGTGGGGTGGGTACTCTGGATCAGGAACACGTCACATCCGCGGATGGACTCCTCGAAGTGGACGTAGATCTCTCCGTCGGAGAAATTCTTGATCTCCACCTCACCCAGCTCCTGCCCGAACGCCTGCGCAATGGATCGCGCCAGCGCCGGGTTGGATCGGCCTGCAAAGAGCTTTATGGGCTGTGTATGCGTGGACATGAGGTGATGATGGTGTCGTTCGGACCCGTGTTGCCCGGGGAGGACTCGAACCTCCACCGACGGCTCCAAAGGCCGCTGTCCTGCCATTAGACGACCGGGCAAAATGCATGCAGCCGGGAATTCCCGACGATGCACGTCCATACCCTTTCGCTCGGATCTTCGAGCCGGGGGTACAGACTTGAAAAAATAGGAATCAGGGCAGGCGAAGGCAACGCAAACAGCCCAGAGCACAAATCAATGCACAAAATTCACGGCGTGTCAGCAGAAAGGCGAACGTTCACTTCAGGTCGTAACCGAAGCGCTGCATGACTTCCCGGACGCCATTGATATCAATGGCTTCCACCCGTCCTCGATGGCCATCGACCGAAGTGGCCTTGAACAGCGCATTCAGGATAGCCTCTTCCGTGGCTTCGACAGCCGCCTGGAATAGGGGTGACATCCGATCGTTGTCCAGCCCGTTCAACGGCTGCCTGTCCTGACCGCGGCGTACCTCCTCTGCCGTGGAAAAGGCGATGATATAATCGCCACTACCGTTCGTCGCGGGCGATCCCGTGCGTCCGATGGCGAGCATGGCCCGCGCCGCGAGGCGCTCCAGGTTGCGGTCCGAGAGCGGTGCATCCGTGGCCAGTACGACAATGACCGAGCCATCGGCATCGCCGCGGTCAAGGACATCCTTCATGAAGTACTGTCCGAGCTCCTCACCTACGGGCACGCCATCGATACGCAGGATGCCACCATAATTGGTCTGTACCAGCGCGCCGAGCGTGTACCCTCCGAGCTGTCCGGGCAGTTGGCGCGAACTCGTTCCGATGCCTCCTTTCCAGCCAAAGGACACGGTGCCGCGGCCGGCACCGATGCTGCCTTCCTCGACCGGACCCGTGCGCGCCGACGCAATGGCTTGCCGAATGGTAGCGGCCCGCAGGTGCCGGCCGCGGATGTCGTTCAGGAAACCGTCATTTGTCTCCCCCACCACGGCATTCACGCTGCGCACCCGCTCGTTTCCCTCATGATCCAAGGTCCATCCAATAACCGCCTCCATCCCCTGCGCCACCGAAAGCGTGTTGGTCAGGATAATGGGCGTCTCGATTTCCCCCAGTTCGATGACCTGTGTCGAGCCGGCAAACTTGCCGTAGCCGTTTCCCTGGAAAAAACCGGCCGGCACACGGTCCTGGTAAAGATTCCCGCCGTGCGGCAGGATGGCCGTGGCGCCCGTATTGACCGAATCCCCGCGCACCATGGTCACATGGCCCACCCGCACGCCGACCACATCGGTGATGGCGTTGAGCGGCCCGGGCGCAAGGATACCGGGTGCAATTCCCAGATCCCGGGCGCGGGGACGCTCTGCTGCATCTTCCATGACGCGTGCCGTCGCACTGTCCTGAGCCGCTGCCGGCGCAGCACAGGCCAGAAGAAAAACGAAAAGGACCATTGGGAGGCGGCAGGGAATCGGCGACATGTCAGGGGACCCGCACAACGGGGCGGTTGGATGTTCGGTTACAGCACCCGAATATAGCACGGTACATACTCCGGGCGCTTGTCCGAACCATTGCCCACCATCATCATGACCCATCGCTCGTGACCCACCCGCAACCCATCGGCATTCTGGGCGGCATGGGGCCGCAGGCCGGCATTGATCTGGTTTCCAAGATCACGGCCGAAACCCAAGCCACGCGGGATCAGGACCACCT
The DNA here is from genome assembly GCA_017859335.1 of Rhodothermales bacterium. GTDB lineage: Bacteria > Bacteroidota > Rhodothermia > Rhodothermales > UBA10348 > JAAZVD01. Next base: position 3,807 of record JAFMNH010000079.1, read on the forward strand.
TCCCGTAATCCTGGTCAGCAAACCCGAAATCCCCGACCGCACGGCGTGGCTGGCAGATCCTTCCGCCCCTGACCCTGCACCGGTCATTGCTGAAGGGTTTGTGGCACTCGAGCGCGTGGGCGCCGGCGTGGTGGCCATGGCCTGCAATACGGCGCACACCCCAGCCATATTTGACCGCGTGCAGCTACAGCTCATGCATGCCGGTGCCCGCATCCGCATCCTTCATTTGATTGGGGAAACCGTGGCAGGGCTCCAAGCCGCCTATCCGGACATCAGGACCGTCGGTATCCTCGGAACGCATGGAACCCTGTCTTCCGGCCTCTATCACCAAGCGCTCGAGCGCCGCGGACTGAGCGTTCTCGCGCCCAAAGACACCAACCGCCTTTCGAAGGCCATTTATGACCCGGAGACGGGCATCAAGGCCCACTCGTCACCCGTCACGACGGCGGCCCGCTCGCAGGTGCAGGAAGCTGTTTCCGAGTTGGCAAAAAGGGGTGCAGAGGCCGTCATCCTGGGCTGCACGGAATTGCCCTTGGCCGTTCCCGAGACGTGCCTCGGCGGCGTGCCCCTCATCGACCCGGCGCGGATGCTGGCCAGGGCCCTCATCCGCGCCGTCGATCCTGCGCGCCTTCGGACCTTGCCCTGACCTGATGGACCTGGCGCTGCTCCCGATCGTACCAACTCCTTTATCACACCTGGGAAGAGTGCACTGTGTCACTGCGCGCCATGTTGAGCCCGGCTGTTGAGGATTACCTCAAGGCCATTTTCACCTTGCAGACGGAATCCGGCGAAGACGGACCTGTGGGCACCTCTCGCCTGGCCGAGCACATGAATGTGTCCTCTGCCTCGGTGACCAATATGCTCAAACGGCTTGATACGCTGAGCCTGGCCACCTACACAGCCTACAAGGGCGTTCGTCTGTCCGAAGCCGGCCGCACCATCGCGCTGGAAATCATCCGGCATCACCGCTTGCTGGAAACCTACCTGCGTGATGTCATGGGGTATGATTGGGAGGAGATGCACGCCGAAGCGGAACGTCTCGAGCATCATATATCCGAGGAATTCGAGGATCGCCTGGACCACATGCTCGGGTATCCGACCCACGACCCCCATGGCGATCCGATCCCGGACCGGGACGGCACTATGGTCGAAATTGCATCCGAGCCCCTCTCATCATGCCCTTTCGATACGCCCCTAGTAGTTCGCCGCGTAACCGACACCGACGTGGAGGTGCTGCGCGCCATTGAATTGCTGAATCTGCTCCCGGGTCAAGAAGTCACGATTCTTGGCAATAGCCACCACGCTCATCCATCGGAAGGCACGATGGAAACGGGCGCCGAATATCCGGGTGAATCGGGGGCTGTCATCACGGTGCGCCATGGCCCGCGTATCCTTTCCGTGCCTGAAGATCTTGCCCAGCACGTCTTTGCCTCACCCCGGGCAGATCACCCCGCCACCTGACCCCTTCCTCCCGCCGGAGTACCCTTTTTTGAGCAAAGGCTCCACTTTTCCATCGCACCGACCTACCCATGCCTGAGCCCACATCCTCCTCTGACCGTGCCCGCCAGATCCGTGACGAGATCCTGCACCTGTTCCGCAACCATGGCAAGCACACCTTCCGTCCGAAAGAGGTAGCCAAAAAACTCGGTTATCGCAGCAACGAAGACTACCGCCTGTGCCGGGCGTTGCTCGAGGAGCTCGAATCCGAGGGACTGATCCGCCGAATGAAAGGCAATACCTTCGGTCTGCGTCCGCGGGAGTCCCGCCTTGAAGGGCGAATATCCGTCCACCCAAGGGGATACGGCTTTGTGCGGGTCGAAGGCATGAGCGAGGATTTCTACGTGCGTGAGCGACGCATGTCTACAGCCCTTGACGGGGATCTCGTGCGGATCGGATTGGCAGCCCGAAAACCAGGCGATGAACGACGCGAGGCCGAGGTCCTTGAGGTGCTCGAGCGCCGACGCAGAACAGCCGTCGGTACGCTCGAGCACAGCGGATCCTTTGCCGTGGTCACGCCCGATGACCGGAGGCTGACACACGATATATATGTGGATCTGGCCACCATCGGAGAGGCCAGAACCGGCGACAAGGTGCAGGTATCGATCGATGCCTTCGAGCATCGTGGCGGGGCGCCGCGCGGCCGCCTGCTGAAGGTCATTGGCTCGGCAGACGATCCCCGCATACAGACCGTTGCCTTGGCCATGAGTATCGGCGTGGACGTGGATTTCAGACCCGACGTACTGGAGGAGGCAAATCGTATTCCCGATGAGATAGCGGCCTCCGAGATCGCGCGCCGTGAAGACTTCCGCCACGAGAGGGTCTTCACCATCGACCCCGCAGATGCCAAGGATTTTGACGATGCGCTTCACCTGCAGCACCTGCCCAATGGTCATGTCGAAGTAGGCATACACATTGCGGACGTATCCCACTACGTGCCTTCGGAGAGCGAACTCGATCGCAGCGCACGGGAGCGGGCAACCAGCGTCTATCTCGTAGATCAGGTCATTCCGATGTTGCCTGAGCACCTCTCAAACAGTATCTGCTCGCTCAATCCGGAGGTGGACAGACTGACCTTTTCCTGTGTCGTCGAGCTGGATACCAAGGCGCAGGTAGTAGATTTTCGGGTCGTGGAAAGCGTTATCCACTCGAAGCATCGACTCTCGTACGAGCAGGCGCAGGAGATCATTGCAGGGCTGCATCCCGATCATGAACTGGCCGGGATCCTGGCCATGCTCAACCAACGCGCAACGCTCATGCGGGAGGAGCGCTTCGAACACGGATCCATCGACTTCGATATCCAGGAGGTGCGTGTTGAACTGGACGAGGAACGCCGCCCCGTTCGGATCGTCCCCCGCGAACGCCAGGATGCCCATCGCCTTATCGAAGAATACATGCTCCTGGCCAACCGGCTGATCGCCAAGCGTTATGGTCATGATCGCCCGTTCGTCTTCAGGGTCCACGACCCGCCCGATGCCGACCGCATAACCAATTTGTCCCAATATGTCCGCGTTTTCGGGCACGAGCTGCCCCACCAGAACGGCCACGTTACGCCCAAAGCGCTCAATACGCTCCTGCGGTCGGTTTCGGGAAGACCCGAGGCGGCTGTCATCGAAACAGCGGCGCTGCGTAGCATGTCGCTTGCGCGCTACGACACCAACAATGTCGGACATTACGGCTTGGCTGCAGAGTACTATGCCCACTTCACGAGCCCGATCCGCCGCTATCCTGACCTGCTGGTCCATCGCCTGATCAAAGAGCAACTCGACGGCAAGAGACGACTCAACAAGGACGAGCTCAGCATGCTGGCCAAGCACTGCTCCGAGCGCGAGCAAATGGCGACAGAGGCAGAGCGGGCCTCCATCCAACTCAAGAAGGTAGAGTATGTCCTGGATCACCTCGGTGAAGAGCACGCCGGCGTGATTACCGGAGCGGCCCGCTTCGGCGTATTCATCGAGCTGACGGAGCTGCTGGTCGAAGGGATGGTCCATGTGCGTGACATGGATGACGATTACTACGATTACGACGAGGCTACCTTCAGCCTTGTCGGCCGCCGCAGTGGGCGGCGGTACCGGCCCGGCGATATGGTGCGGGTCATCATCGTATCGGCCAGCGTGGAGCGCCGGGAAATCGATCTGGAGTTTGCCTGAATGCTCCTGCAGGATTGCCCTACGGTGCCACGAGCCCTTCAGAACCATAGGTACGTGGTCGATACTTCACTAAACCACTCCCCCACAATGCATACCGCGGTCAGCCACGCTGATATCGGCGATTTCGACATATCGTCTGCTGGCACGTAACCAGATTCGCGTATCCCTTCGCGCCATGAAGGCGCGACAGGGACGGTTCGTCCGAGTTTTGGTCGGCTTCCTGCTGGTTTACGCAGCCCTCGTCCTGGTCACCCTTGGTCTCTTCTTTGATCGCTTCTCCATGACGCTCCTGCCGGATGTCCCGCCGGTCGAGATCGTCAACCAATCCCTTGTCGCCGCCTTCATTACCCTGTTTTTTCTGCGTTTCCTGCTCCAGAAAACGCCGAGAATGAAGGTGGTCCCCTACTTGCACCTGCCTATCCAACAGCACAGGCTGGTCACGTTTTTTCAGACCGCATCCCTGCTGTCCGTCCACAACATCTACCCGCTTTTTTTCTTCATCCCGTTCTGGATGCGGTTTGTCGTAGCCGGAGATTCGATCGAAGGAAATCTGATGTGGATCGGTGCCATCATCCTGCTCATCCTCTCTTCGCACTTCGCCAACCTGCTCATCAGGGGTATCCTGCGCAGACAGGTCGGCTTATTCTACCTGCTGATTACCATCCTGATCGGGACCGCCTACATCGATGAGGTCGCCGGCGTCGGACTGCAGCAGCGCATGTCCGGGTTCATGTTCTCGGATCTGCTTTCAGGCAGTGCAACAAGCTTGGTCCTCTTCCTGGCGTGGGCCTTCTTTGTCATGGTCGCCTCGACGTTCCATCTGGCCCGTTCCCTGAGTGACCCCGAGGGAGAGCACGGTGAAAAATTACCCGATGCCCACTCCTTCCAGGTTCCTGATGAATGGGGTATCCTGGGCCATCTTGTCCGCTCGGAACTGCTGCTCATGTGGCGTAACCGACGGCCCCGTCACTACCTATTGCTCTCGATTTTCTTCTCGACGTTTTACCTGGTACTGATGCTCAGTTCTGGAGACGTTTTCGGTGGGGTGGCCTTCCCGGCACTGCTCGGTTTGTTTGCCTCCGGGGGGTTCGCGTTGAATTACGGACAGCTCATGTTCTGCTGGGATGCAGCCAACTACCAGGCGCTCATTACGCGCAATATTGCCTTCCACACGATGGTGCGAGCCAAACTTATCGTGCTGCGCACCTCGTGCCTGTTACTGTTCCTGCTCTCCTTGCCTCTCTTTATCGCATTGAGGCCGGACCTGGTCGCTTTGCACACGGCCTTTCTGTTCTACAACGTCGGCATAACGAGCGCACTGATCATGGAGCTGGCCACGCGGAACAAGCAACGGCTGGACGTCACGCAGGGCGGCGGTTTTTTCAACTTTGAAGGGATCTCAGCGCGGCATATGCTGTGGATCATCCCGACGGCTCTTCCTCCTGTCCTGTTCTTGCAGGCCATGCACGAGTCGCCGGATCTGGGCTTGACCATTCTGGCCCTCATCGGGCTGGGAAGCCTCATTTTTACTGAGCCCTTGACACGATACTTTGCCCGTGGGCTTCGTATCCGCAAACATACCATGGTGGAGGGGTTCACAGTCCATGCACGTTGAATTCAATGGCGTTGCCAAAACCTTCGGTTCCAAAAGGGCGCTCGACATACCCTCCTGGATTCTTGAAAATGGGGACGTGGTGGGCCTCGTCGGAAGTAATGGTGCTGGGAAAACGACCTTCCTCCGGATTCTTCTCGACCTGGTTCATGCAGACCGCGGACAGGTACTTTTCAACGGGAAGGATGTGCGGCGGCAGAGCCGGTGGCGTGCTCAAACAGGCGCCTTCCTGGATCGATCATTCCTGATTGACTACCTGACCATACCCGAGTACCTCGATTTCGTAGGGGCCACCTTCGGACTGACCAGGAAACAGACATCCGAAGCCCTCGAGCCCTTCGCTTCCTTCCTTCCGTTGAGCAAAGTGGATCGTCGCCGTCTGATCAGGGATCTGTCCACGGGAAATGCCAAAAAGGTCGGTATTCTCGCAGCGCTCTTCATCACACCCAAATTGATCGTGCTGGACGAGCCCTTCGCCAACCTTGATCCCCCGTCGCAGATGCACCTGAAACAGATCCTGTCCGAACTGGCGGCAGATCCGGAACGGAGCATGATCATCTCCAGCCACGATCTTGGGCATGTCACGGAGGTGTGTGGTCGGATTACGCTTCTGCACGCAGGAGAAATCCAGAAAGACCTGCAAACCAACACGGACACGCTTGCGCAGTTACACGCCTGGTTCAAGGAAGAGGGCGTTGTTTCCGCCACCTGATGGGCAATGAACAGGCCGCCGGTCCAGCAATTCGCCGGTTCCTCAGCCGTGTGCGGCAGAGACTGGACAGGCGTGGCAGAAGGTCTCTGTGGTACCTCCCGGCCCATCCGCGCCTTCGTGGCTGGCACGGGGACACACGGCTACAGGCATCAATACAGAGGTCCCGGGACGTACGGCGCCATCGCCGGCGGGAAGAGTTCGGTAGTCGGACGCTGCGCCCGAAACCTGTTCCCCTACGAGATCTGCCAGGCATTCGACGAACAGCGGGTGACAATTCAGTCCAGATACGACATGGTAGTGCGGGATACCCGCCTTTTCGGCCACCGCGCGCATGTGAACGTCCAGTAGATAGGCTGTGTCAAACTGCTCCGTAACGTGATCGACAGGCACAACGAGTACCGCCCTTGTTCCGTCTTTGGCCATCCCGCGGACTCGATCCTGCAGGTCCTGGCTGACCGTATCCCCCCACCGACCGGAGCGGACAAAGGAAAGCGAAAACGCCCTGTCCCGACGGCGGGCATGCATGATGGCATCCACCGTATTGTGGACCAAGCAGCTGTATGGGTCCCTGTTGTGGGGATCGTGACCCGCTGGAATTCCATGTGCGGCAAACAGCAATTCCACGCCAGGCCGGATATGCTTCGGGAATCGCTGAAGGGCCTGCTCGATGCGCTCATTCAGCGCCTTGAGGTACTTCTCCCGGGTAGCAAAAGGACCAACAGAAACCGTAGGACGCGCTGCTATCGCACCCGTCTTGGTCAGAGCTTCCCACGTGGCCAAGGCGCGACCGGACGTCTCCGTGGCATACTGGGGAAACATGGGCAGCAAGACCACATGGGTTACCCCATCGGCTGCCATGGCTTGGGCAGCACGCGCCATATCAGGGGAGCCGAACGGGGAGGCTACATAGACCGAGAAGCGCACGCCTGCCGGCAGATCCGTACGTCCATTCAGCCGCCTTTCCAGCTCTCTCGACTGCTCCCGGTTCAAGCGATTGATGGACAGACCGCCACCGATCGACGAATACTCGGAGATGACCTGCCTATATAGCATCCGGGCGGAGAGGCGGGATTGCACATGCCGCAGCCACAGCCGGGCAACAGACTGGGCCCCCGGAGGCAACATCAGGCGGTGATACAGATAATCGCGAACGTCCTCCTTGCGCTCGGGCGCCCCCGGTACCAGCAGGACAACGCCCACCCGATCCCCGGAGGCCGGACGTACCGGCCCCTGCGCGAAAAAGCGCCCGCTGAAGAGGCGCTCATCGCTGGCATATGCCTTAGCCAGAAAGCGAGGGGACATGGAAGAGGACTCGATTCATTCAACGTTTTCCAAAGTTAAAACCGGGCAATACGGGCCTGTTTTCAGGAAATGTGAAGCCGAAGCCTATTCGCCGATGCTTCATCGGAATCACTATGGCAATTCACACGCGGGCGGCCTCTACCCGGGGCCACAACGAAAGATGGCCTCCTGACACCGGATCAGGACGCTGTCAGCGGGGGCAACGTATCCGGGAATCCATGCCCTTCCTGCCATTGTGCCAACCATGATGCGATCTCGTTCCTGACCTGCGGAGGCCAGGCCTCCGAGGGTTGGGATGCCCACGCCAGCCGTTCGCGGCGGGTGGGATGATCGAGTACGAGCCCCCCAGCGTGAAGGGCCAGATTCTTGCCGTCCAGCTCTGTGCGGGCACCATAGCGAAGGTCGCCGACCAGCGGAAAACCACGCGATGCACACTGCACCCGGATCTGGTGGGCGCGCCCGGTGTGCAGACGGATGGCAACGAGGGAGCAGCCCCCGTCAGTCCCGATGGTCTGAAGGCTCAACGATGCCCGCTTGGCACCGGGCGCGCCGGGATCC
>JAFMNH010000080.1 GCA_017859335.1 Rhodothermales bacterium
GGAGATTCGGGCAGAACGCCGGGCCAGGGAACTCAGGCAGCGAGGAGAGGCGGTTGATTTGGAGATTCTGCTGCGCGAAATCACACAACGGGATGCCAGAGATTCGGAGAGGGCCGTGGCGCCCCTTGTACAGGCCGAAGATGCCATTCGTATCGACACCTCGGAGCGCTCGTTTGAAGATCAGGTGGAAACCATCTTGCATGTCATAGCCGGGAACGCGGCTGGCTGACGGTCGTTGGTGCATGTCCGGCCCTAGGTGGGTCGGTCCGATCGGGTTCGGGAGCCCCGTCGGATTCAATGAACTAGACCAGAGCGACCAGCCTTCCCAACGTGTCATGGCTGGATGGCGCTCATATGTGGACCCCCATGGCTGAAGATCAGCACAAGGAAGGTCAGGAGCAGGAAGAGACCAGCGCCCAGGAGGCGGCTGAGGAAACCCAGACTCCAGAAACGACCTCGACCGAAGCGGGCGATGAGGCTACTGCCCAGAAGGCAGAAGAACCTGCAGATGCAGTAGAAGCCGAAAGCGCAGCCCAGGATACTCCTGCCGAGGCTACCTCCGAAGAGGAACCCGCCGCAGAAAAAGAGCAAGCACCAGAAGAAGACGCCAGCGTAGCGTCGGACGATGCAGCCGAGGCCCAATCGGCATCGGAAGAAGCTGCAGCCGACAGCGAAGAAGAGCAGTCAACCGAAGAGGAAGCAGCGCCTGCAGAGCCGGTAGCTGAAGAATCGTCATCGAACGAGCCAGCAATCTCCAAGGAAGATGCCCTCGTTCAGGCTACCGGTATGATTGGTTACACCGGAGAAATTTCCGGAGAGGTGTTCAAACTCGAGGACCTCGAGAACATCACAGACGAAGAAGACCCCAATGTTGGTCTCGACGATCTGAGAAAGCTGGTAGAAAACACGCTCACCGACGTAACCGAAAACGAGATCGTTGCCGGTAAGGTTATCTCCATCGGTGAAAAGGACGTTGTCATCGACATCGGCTTCAAATCAGACGGGATCGTTTCGCGCAGCGAATTCGGAGCCGAGCTGGCAGCCGGTGAGGAGGTCGAGGTATTCCTCGAGCGCATCGAGGACTATCACGGGCAGCTGGTCCTGTCCAAGACGAAGGCCGACACGGTCCGTCGCTGGCGTCGTATCGAGGACGCCTTCGACAATGAAGAAGTCCTTGAGGGCACGATTGTACGACGCATCAAAGGCGGTATGATCGTCGAGTTGCTCGATGGCATGGAGGCGTTCCTCCCCGGTTCGCAAATCGACGTACGTCCGGTGCGTGATTTCGATGCCTACCTCGAGAAGCGCATGGAATTCAAGATTGTCAAGCTGAATCCTGCCAACGAGAACATTGTCGTCTCCCACAAGGCACTCATCGAGAAGGACCTGGTCGCCCAGCGCGAGAAGATCCTGGCCACGATGGAGCCCGGACAGATCCTCGAGGGAATTGTCAAGAACATCACCGATTTCGGTGTGTTCATCGACCTCGGAGGCGTGGACGGCCTGCTCCACATCACAGACCTTTCATGGGGTCGTGTTTCCCACCCATCGGAGCTGGTCAATCTCGACGAGAAGATGAATGTGGTCGTTCTGGACTACGACAAGGAGCGCCAGCGTATCTCTCTTGGCCTCAAGCAGCTCCAGAAACATCCATGGGATGATATCCAAGAGAAACTGGCCAAAGGTCAGGTAGTCGAGGGTAAGGTCGTTTCCATTACCGATTATGGCGCCTTCGTGGAGCTTGAAAAAGGCATCGAAGGCCTGGTCCACATCTCCGAGATGAGCTGGACGGAGCACATCCGCCACCCATCCCAAACGGTTTCTCTCGGGCAGGTTGTGAATGTCAAGATCCTCAATGTGGATTCCGAAGGCAAGAAGATTTCCCTCGGCATGAAGCAGCTGGAGCCGGATCCATGGGAGAACATCGCGGAGCGGTATCCCCCCGGAACGGTCATGCGTGGCAAGGTCCGCAATATCACCAACTTCGGTGTTTTTGTTGAGATTGAGCCGGGCATCGACGGCCTGGTCCATATTTCCGATCTCTCATGGACGAAGCGGATCAAGCATCCGTCGGACATGGTCAAGAAGGGCCAGGAGCTTGACGTTGTAGTCCTGAACATCGACACCAGCGAGCGTCGGATTTCGCTGGGCCACAAACAGGTCGACACCAACCCCTGGAATCAGTTCGGGCAGGTGTACGCTGAAGGCTCTACATCCAGCGCGAAAGTTGTCAGGGCCGAAGACAAGGGTCTCGTGGTCGAACTGCCCCTCGAAGTGGAAGCGTTCTTGCCGGAAGGCGAGATCGAACAGGGCAAGACCATGGCTGATTACAAAGTTGGAGAGGAGATTCAGGATCTCTTCGTTATCCGCTTTGATGCCAATCAGAAGGAGATCATCCTCAGTGCAACCGAGCAGGCTCGTTCCCAGGAACGTGCAGAGCGTGCCGCCGAAAAGCGGCAGCGCGACGCAGAGCGGCGTGAGGAGCAGGCTTCGGTACAGCAGTTCATCGAACGTGAAGGTGCCTCTGGCCCTACAACGCTTGGTGAGCTGAGTGGATTGGCGGAACTCAAGGCCCAGATGGAGCAGACGGAGGCCGATGCATCGGCTGAAGACGCTTCAGAGGAGGCTGAGGAGCCCAAGAAGAAGGCTTCGAAGTCAAAAGCCAAAGCCAAGAAGGCAGAATCCGAGAGCCCAAGCGATGAAGCAGCCGAGGAGGCCACCTCTGATGGTGACGACGATGCTTCGGACGCGGCGGACGAGGAAACGTCTGACAACTGATCCGAAAGGGCGTTGCCTGGTTGGAATCGTAAGGGGGGCGGCACAATGTGCCGCCCCCCTTCGTATATACTCGCACAGCGCGATGGTAGAACAGGGACGCATGCCGTATATGGAAAAGGACATCACATCAACGATTCCCGACTGGAGGGAGTCGACGCCCAAAGAGGCCAGTCTGAATGCGACGCTTCTTCGACGTACTTCTGGCAAGGTCGCCACGCTGATGGAGCGGTTGTTAACAGACAAAGAGATCAATCTCTACCATAGTTATGGCAACGTCGTATCCGTAAGGCGTTTGGGTTACAATGATCACGGCCCGGTGCATGCACGTATCACCACGATGAACGCCTTGCGCATGCTGGATTTGTTGCGTGCGGGCGGTATACCGACCAGTCTGGAGGCGGAACAGGTGGCCTCCTTCGAGGAATCGCAGGTTGCTGTGGCATTAGGATGCTTCCTTCACGACATAGGAATGGGAGTAACACGTCATGACCATGAATGGCATGGGATCAACCTGGTCGATCCCATTATCAGGGAGTACCTGGCCTGGTTGTACCCCGACCAATTGGACAAGCAGGTGGTCGTGCGCGCCATGATCCACGAGGTAATCGTCGGGCACATGGCAAAGGTACCTATACATTCAATCGAGGCCGGAACGGTGCTCGTGGCCGATGGTACGGACATGACCAAGGGCCGCTCCGTCATTGCCTTCAACATGCAGTTTGAACCTGAAGTAGGTGACATGCATCGCTTCTCGGCCAATACGATAACACGGGTCGAGATCAAGAAGGGGACCATCAAGCCGATACGCATTTCCATACAGATGGATAATGCCACGGGTCTTTTTCAGATCGAAGAGGTGTTGATGACCAAGGTGAAGGCATCACCTGTGATGAAGCATCTGGAGATAGAAGCGCTTATATCGGGACAAGCCCCGCGGATGTACCTGAAATAGGAAGAAACCGCTGCGGGGCTTCCTTTCCTCAGTGTCGTGCTTGGTAACGCTCCCAGACCAATGCCGCGGCTGCAAGGTCCTCGAGTGACGCTCCAACAGATTTGAACAAGGTCACATCGTCATAATCCTGACGCCCGGCATGAGCGCCTCGGCAGAGCCCTGCCAGGTCTGATTCTATGCACTCCATGGACCAATCACCCTCGCGCGAGGCTTGGATCAAATCCCCGGCTTCATCGCGTGCACCGGCATATGTATCCACGAAAACACGAGAGCGCTCGACGAGGTGGGCATCGCATTCCCTCATATCGGGACGATAAGCGCCAACCAGGTCAATATGCGTCCCCGGGGGTACGTCCGACGTCTCGAAAAGCGGGGTCTGTGATAGGGTCGCACATGAGATGATGTCCGCTTCTGAAACGGCTGTTCTCATATCGGAGACCCGTTCGAAGGGAACGTCCAGCACGCTCTCCAAAGCGTCCAAGCGCTCCGTACTACGGTTCCACACCAACACCCTGTGGATCGGACGGACCGCTTTGTGGGCGTGAATCAGTGGAGCGGCAAGACTCCCGGCCCCGATCATCAGCAGCGTAGTGGCATCGGGACGGGACAAATAGGTCGAGGCAAGTGCGGAGGAAGCTGCGGTACGCAATCGTGTCAAGGCAGCGCCGTCCATGTAGGCCAGATCCCGTCCAGTGTCCGCCTCCTTGAGCAGATACGACGCATGCACCGCAGGTAACGACAAGGCAATGTTCGAGGGATGGATGGTTGCCACCTTCAAACCCAGATAATGCCGATTCCACGCCGGCATCACCAACATGGTGGCCGGTGTCTTGCCAGTGGTGCCCTGCATGGTATAGTGGGCTCTGGGCGGCGCTTCTATCCCACCTTCAAATCCTGCACGCAGCGCATCGACGAGCGAAACAGGATCGAGCAGGCTGGATACGTCGTTGTCGGTCAGGTAAGGAACAGGGTGCATCAGAATGTTGCGTAGATGGTCACTCGTGCAGTGAGATCGGCATGCTCCTGCCGTTCATCGTCCTCGATTCCGATGTTCGGGATGATCTCGATCGTGTTTTCGGGTCGAAAACTGATGCCTGCAAGGGCGAAGGTTTTACCCACGGTCATCGCGCCTGATTCGAGATGGGTTCGATCAACCCGGAGAATGAGGCGTGCGTGGTCGGACAGATGATACCAGCCGAACAAGGAGGCGCCCACCATAAACGCATCGTCATGGCCTTCGTCCCCCTGTGTCTTCATATAGAACAGCTCAGTGGCAATTCGTTTCCTGGATGCATGCTTCCAACCCAGGAATAGACTGCTATTCACGGATTGCCCACTAGCAGAGGGCCGGTAGTCGAGGCCGAACGCTCCTGTCCATTGGTCTGACAGATCGCTATCGATTTGCGCATACAGATGCTTGGCGTTGTCCGTATCTCCGGCGCCGATGTTGTCATTGCCGACCATGAGTCCATATCTATTCCGTCCGGACGAACCGAGGGGACCGTACAGGGCAATCCCGGTATCCCGAGGACCGGCCAGACCCGCTCGGTGCTGTATGGTCCTGGCCAAGGCGCGGTAGGACCAGAAACGCTGGGAAACTTGCCACATCGGAGGTGCGCTCAGCCCGAAGACAATCATATGCCCTGGCCCCAGCGCATCCTTCCAGCGCAGGTAGGCATCCTTCAAAAATGGCGTCGAGCGGGTGCCATCCAGCGTATTCCTGTTGGTCGACTCCACACGGAAGCGTCCATCCATTGAGGAAGCGACAGGGAAGTCCGCGGTAAAGAAAATACGTCGTATCTGAAAGGCATGATCCAGATCACCGTCAGGTTCAGCAGAGAGCCGGCTTATCGCATAATCGCCGAAAAACTGACCGCTGAATCGCCACGAATCCTGCGCTCGCGCGCCGGAGGTGAGTTGCGCCATGAAAACGAAGCAGACAAACAGGAGACGGAGGGAGGGTTTCATAGTGAGATGGACAATTGAACGCACGAATCGGGGCAGTTCCGTCGGGTGCATCTGAACGGGCTCATTTACGTCTAAGCAATAGGGCGTCCTTCAAGAGACGATGGAAGGTACGAGTACATGACCGCTGAGTGGTAATCCATGTTGAACCAAAACCTGACATTGCTTGGCATCTCCCTCCTTGCGGGACTCTCATTCTTCCTCGTCGGTCTATTGATGCTGACCGATAGCCTGAAGCGGATCGGTGGAACGTCAATGAGGACGTTGCTACAGAAAACAACATCCAATCGGTTCAAGGGTGTTTTTGCCGGTGCGTTGGTAACCGCGCTGGTTCAATCCTCGTCTGTTTCCACAGTGCTGGTCGTCGGTTTCATCTCGGCTGGGATGATGGAGTTGAGGCAGGCCGCAGGCTTCATCATGGGGGCCAATATCGGTACGACCATAACGGCCCAGATCATTTCGTTCAATGTGACGACAGCCGCCCTCGTATTGGTCGCATCCGGGGGATTGGGGTATGCCCTGATCAGTGGCGACCGCAGGCGAACAGCATTTTTCATCCTCTTCGCGCTTGGGCTGATTTTTTACGGAATGACGCTCATGTCGGAGGCGATGCAGCCCCTTCGGCACCATGACCCCTTTTTGCAGGTCATGCAGTCATTCCAATCACCGATTGTCGGTATTGTCGTCGGTGCAGTCTTTACGGCGCTTCTGCAAAGCTCATCGGCGACGACGGCCATCATCATCGTGTTGGCCTCCAAGGGGCTTATCGGTTTGCAAGAGGGTATCATCTTGTCTCTTGGGGCCAATATCGGTACCTGTATAACTGCCTGGATAGCAGCCATGGGAAAAGCGACCGACGCGAAGCGGGCCGCACTCATCCATGTCCTGTTCAATGTCGCAGGAGTCGCGGTATGGATCGGATTCACGGATGAGTTGGCCATGCTGGCCACGTGGTTGACCAGAGAGGCAGGCCTTTCCGGTATCAGGGATGTGGGCATTCTCATTCCCAGGGAAATCGCGAACGCGCACACCATCTTCAACGTGGTCAACACGCTACTCTTCATCGGGTTGACAGGGCCGATAGTGCGCCTTACGCGTCGGCTTGTCCGGGACCGCCCCGGCTTACCGACCACGTCCATCATTCCAAAGTACCTGGATGATACCCTGATCGATACACCCACCTTGGCCCTGGACAGGGTAGGCCTTGAAATCGGGCGCATGGGTAGCAGGGTGCACGCGATGATCGAACGTGCGGCGCTCATGGTTACGCAACCGGGGGCTCGTCACGAGGAGCTGAAGATGCTCGATGACGAACTTGACGGATTGTACCTGAACATCAATGCCTATCTGGGCAGGGTGTCTGCTGGACCACTTTCGACAGACGAAGCGAAGCGAGTCAGACTGTACGTCGGCGCCTCTACATTATTCGAGAACATGGGAGACGAAATTGAGACCCGTTTTGCCGATGCCGATATGGATCGCAGCCGGCTCCGGGAAGAGTTCAGTCCTTCGACAGCGGATCATCTGTCAGCGGTGTTGCGCACGGTCAACGGCCATCTGGATGATGTAATGGATGCGCTTGAGCACCGGGATGTTCAGAAAGCGAAGCGCGTCCAACGTACCAAGTCGTCCCTGCGCTTGGAGTTGGATGCCTTACGAAGCCACCTGTTGACACAGTTGTCCGCCTCCTCCGGAGAAAGGGTTCGAATACTGGGTCTGGAATCGGATGCTGTCGAGGTTGCCAAGCGGCTGAACGATCAGATCCGGCTCGTGGCGAAGCTTGTCATAGACACGTCAGCGACGCGCACCGGCTCCTGATCCAAGAGGTCGGGCTGGTACTGTGACTCGAAATGCTGTGGTCAGCACCTGTTGGAGGTCGCTCGTAAAACGCAGGCGGGCCGGGCTCCCTCCGGAGCCCGGCCCGCCAACCTTCTCAACCTGTGATCAGCGCCTCGGTAAGGCCTCAGTCTTCGACGTTGTCGATCTGAGCCTTCTGCAGCTTACCCGAGTAATCCACGTAGACGGTCTTCGTTTCCGTGTAGAACTCGAACACTTCCCATCCGCCTTCACGGTGCCCGTTGCCTGTGCCTTTGACACCGCCAAAAGGCATGTGGGCCTCAGCTCCGATGGTCGGTCCATTCACGTAGGTAATACCCGCTTCAATATCATGCATGGCATTGAAAGCGGTAGCAATATCCCGCGTATAGATGGCCGAGGACAGGCCATACTGAATGTTGTTGGCCACTTGGATGGCTTCCTCGTAAGAACGAATCTTTAGAACCGAAAGCACCGGCCCAAAAATCTCTTCCTTCGCAATCCTCATGTTCGGTGTGACACCGGTGAAGATGGTTGGCTCATAGAAGTAACCATCATCCAATCCGTTACCCACTGCACGTTTGCCGCCCAGGGCAACGGTTGCGCCTTCCTCTTTGCCAACGCCCACGTAATATTCAATCTTGTCGAGACCCTTCTGGTTGATAACAGGGCCCATTTCTGTTGAATCCTCGTTACCATATCCCAGCGTCAGTTTCGACGCGGCCTCGATGAGCTTGTTGACGAGCGCGTCGTGCACATCCTCGTGCACTATGAGGCGTGAGGTGGCTGTGCATCGCTGCCCCGTAGTCCCGAAGGCGCCCCATAGGAGACCATCCAGAACCAGATCCAGATCGGCATCGGCCAGCACGATCATGGGGTTCTTGCCACCCATTTCCAGGGAAAACCGCTTGTGCAGGCGACCGCATGCTTCCCCGATCTTGCTACCCGTCTCTGTCGAACCGGTAAATGAAACAGCATCCACATCCGGGTGCTCCACCAACGCGCGTCCCGCAGTGGAACTGCCATGTACCAGGTTTACCACGCCGGCAGGAACGCCCGCATCCTCAAAAACCTTGACGAGCAAAGCACCGCTGTGCGGCGCATCTTCGCTGGGCTTGAACACAACCGTATTACCGGCCGCAAGGGCGGGAAACATCTTCCACGTCGGAACAGCGACAGGGAAATTCCACGCTGTTATCACCCCACACACACCAATCGGCCTGCGAATGGACATGTTGAATTTGTTCGGCATCTCGCTCGGTACCGTGTGTCCGAACAAACGGCGGGTTTCGGAGGCGGCGTAGTAGGCCGTGTCGATGGCTTCCTGAACATCGCCCTTCGTTTCGAAAAACGGCTTACCCATCTCACGGGTCATCTGAAAAGCGAGTTCGCTTTTGCGCTCCGTCAGGATGTCGCCGATGCGACGCAAGATGTCACCGCGGGCCGGTGCCGGCATTTTGCTCCAGGCACGGAATGCGGCGCGGGCAGCCCGAACGGCATCATCTACATCCTCCACACCAGACTCAGGGAAGTGCCCGATGACGTCGGAATGGATAGCGGGGTTTATGTCCTTGAAGACGGCACCTGCGGTTGCATCCTGCCAGACACCGTTGATGAAGTTCTTGTTGAGTACGTCAGACATGGCGAAGGGTTGAAGACAAAAAGGACGTTCTAGATGCCTGAAAGTAGGATGCTCACCCAGCGCTGACAAACTAAGATTCTGCGTGGATGCACAGCCTCATCCCGAGAAGTTCGGCTTATATTGTCAACTGTCCCTTTCACTCGATCAGCTCAGTCCTTCATGTCATTCCTCGAAAGTAGACTGTCACAGCGGGTTACATCTGTACCGCCCTCAGGTATCAGGCGCTTCTTCGAGATCGCGGCCACCATGGATGAGGTCATCACCCTCGGCATTGGGGAGCCTGATTTCGTCTCGCCTGACCCGGTTCTTGCCGCGGCAGAGCGGTCAATGAAGGAGGGAAAAACAGGGTATACCTCGAATGCAGGGATAGCCCCATTGCGGGAGGCTATTTCCGACGAGTTGGAACGGCTCTACGGCGTAACGTACGATCCGGGAAGCGAAATCCTTGTTACAGTTGGCGTCAGCGAAGCCGTTCAGCTGGCCATGCTTGCTCTTTTGGATCCAGGCGATGAGATCCTGATTCCGGAACCCTGTTTCGTGTCCTACGGACCTGCGTCCATCTTTGCCGGTGGTACGGTCAGATACGTTCCCACGTCGGTTGAGAATGATTTTCAGGTGACTGCGGCTGATATCGAGGCGCGTATCACCCCTCGAACCAAGGTCCTGTTTCTCGCATACCCGTCCAACCCAACCGGGGCCGTATTGCGACGTGAAGTTCTCGAAGAGATCGCAGAGGTTGTCGTAAAGCATGACCTCCTGGTGCTCTCGGACGAGATTTATGATCGATTGATCTATGGTGATGCCTTTGAGCGGGGTCACACCTGTCTTCCTTCAATCGCCGCGCTCAGGGATCGGACCATTCTACTCGGCGGCTTCTCCAAGGCCTATGCCATGACCGGGTGGCGTGTTGGGTATGCCTGCGCACCCAAGCCGATCTATGACGCGATGTACAAGTTGCACCAGTACATCATCATGTCGGCCCCTACAGCGGGCCAGTGGGGAGCTTTGGCAGCACTTACCGAGTGCCAAGACGACGTGGAGCGGATGCGCACGGCTTATGATGCGCGCCGCAGGCACATTGTCGACGGTTTCAGGTCTGCTGGTCTGCCAACCTTCGAGCCAGAAGGAGCCTTTTATTGCTTCCCGGACATCTCCTCGACGGGACTCACATCCGAGCAGTTTGCCCAGGAATTGCTGCAGGCTGAACATGTGGCTGTTGTCCCCGGAGATGCGTTTGGACCAAGCGGGAGTGGGTATGTCCGGTGCTCCTATGCCAACTCCATGGATAACATCGAGGAGGCCGTACGTCGCATAAAGCGGTTCACGGAACGACTGAAAGGGTAGACGTGGATATGAAGCTCAAGGTAGTGAGTGTGGGACTTTCCGTTGCCGTCTCCGTGGGCACCCATGTGGTCCTGGGTTGGATGGGAAGCCTGTCAGGACCGCTTTTAGCGGGCCTTTTGATCGGAAGAAGAGGGCAATGGTATGGTGGCCTCACGTTGGCGACGGCATGGGCCGTCCTGATGGCCTGGAACCTCCTGTTTGCCTTTGAAGAAAGTTTGAACATGATGGAAACTACAGGGGCCTTGCTGGGTGGTATGCCCGGTTTTATCGTTCCGGTGGCCGGTTTGTTGGTCTCTTTCGCCCTTGGCCTGGCTGCAGGCGGCCTGGGCAGTTCGATAAAGCCTGAAAAAGCGTCCTGACCGATCGGTCGACGTCATCAAAGATCTCGAAAAGAGTATTATGGAGAAGGAGCAGATTCAAAGCCTGCTGCAACGCACACGTTCGTTGGGGAGCTTCCTCGATTCCGAGCGTCGTGCCAAACGTAAAGAGGAACTGGAACAGAAGCGGCTTGAGCCAACCTACTGGGATGATCCCGACGCAGCTCAGATCACCGAAAAGGAGATTGCCGTGGAGAAAGGGTGGCTGGATGCTTGGGATAAGATCCGGACCCATGTAGAGAATGTCGAAACGCTCCGGTTGATGGCTTCGGAAGAGGAGACGGACCTGGCAGCGGAAATAGAGGCGGAGGTACGCCTGCTCGAACCACTCGTGGACGAGCTTGAGCTGAAGAGCCTGCTGAGCTCTCCGGATGACCACAGGGATGCCATTGTTACCATCAATCCGGGTGCAGGTGGTACCGAGAGTCAAGACTGGGCCGACATGCTGGTTCGCATGTACACCCGATGGGGAGAGCGAAATGGCTATACCGTCCAACTGCTTGAGTATCAGGACGGAGAGGTGGCAGGTATCAAAAGCGCTTCGCTTGCCATTCGGGGGGAGCATGCGTACGGCTACCTGAAATCCGAGTCCGGTGTGCATCGCCTCGTACGGATTTCGCCCTTTGATTCATCAGGACGCCGTCACACCTCCTTTTCCAGCGTATTTGTCTACCCGGAAATCGATGACACGATTGAAGTGGACATTCGCCCTGACAACCTGGAAATGCAGACCTTCCGCTCGGGCGGTA
>JAFMNH010000081.1 GCA_017859335.1 Rhodothermales bacterium
CCGGATCGATAACGCGGGTGCCCGGAACCGGAGGGGCAGAGAGGACCATGGAGCGCAAGGCGCCCGGCGACAGTGCATCCGCCGGGACTGATCGCTGCCCGAACGCGGGGGCCACGAGGAGCATGATGGCCACGCCAAGACACCCGGACCTTGTCAGCACTCCCTTTTTCATCCGTTCTGAGCCGTAATGAGCGGTTCGACCGAGCCACGGAAGAAGTCGTAATCCCGGGCTCCGAGAAGATACCGCCGAACGATGCCTTCCCGATCGATGACAAACGAAGCGGGTCGGATGACGAAGGCTCCCGTGAATGGCTGCGGCAGATCCGTGCCGTAGGGCAGCACACGGCTGTAGGTGTCGAGGGCCAGCTGATTCTCGAATGCACGCAAGAGAGCAGGATCTTCATCCGAGATGGATATGATGGCCAGATCGTCAGGATAGGTATTCTGCAGCCTGTTCAGATCCGGGATTTCATCCAGGCAGGGCGCACACCAGGTGGCCCAGAAGTTCAGGATGACCACCTTGCCAACATAATTCGAGAGCCGGTCCTCTTCGCCCGTTTTTACGTTGGCAAAGGTGAACTCGGGCGCCTCAACCGCAATCTGGACATCCTGATAGCTGCCGGCCGTTGCTACCTGCTGGCGCTGCTGGCCTATGTCGACGACCTCTTGGGTCTGCCTCCCGACCACAATCAGTGCAATGGCGGACACAATCAGCAGCACGGAGAGCACCGTACCGGCCCATTCCATGAGATCTCGCGGAGCGCCGGCGTCCCTGCCGGAAAAAAGCATACGCAGGAACACCAGTCCCACTGCAATCATGACGATACCCATGATGAGGACAAGCGTGGAATTCATCTCGACGATTGATTTGGTGTCATGAAAAGAGGTTCGGCAGCGGGGTCTGAGGCTCGGCTGTCAAAACTGGTCGAAACCAAAGAGCAGCCCTACGTGCCACTGCCACTCCTTTCCGTAGCGGACCGACTGGCGCCCGTCGGGCGTAACGAATCCTTCGTCCAATTGGAAGTCGAAAGAATCCATGCCGTAGGTCCCGCTGACGAAAAGGGCCGTGGGAAGGATATAGAACGATCCAAGCCCGATCCGGATCTCCGCTCCGATGTCTTTTCTCACATCATTGAAGCCCGGCCAGGGACCGGACCACGCCATGGCCGCATCTGCATAGATGCGGCCATAAACCTTGTCCAAATACAGGAAACCGGCCTGACGATCGATACGCGGCGCCAGAGGAAAGAGGTACGAGATCCCGGCCCACCACGTCTCATTGCCACCCAGGGCATAGAAGGGGTAGCCACGTGCGCCCGTCATCCCGCCTACGAAGTCGTTGTAGAAGTCGTCCACCTCAGCTCCCAGGATAGTACTGGCGCGCATGCGAATGCCTACGCCATGGGACCCCGTGCCCTTGAAGCCTGGCAAGCGCATCCCTCCCCTGGCCGAAACGGTTACACGGTTGATCCGGTTCGCTTCGTAGACCGGCTGCAGGGTCCCTTCGGAAATATCGAACGAATCGAGCAAACGACCACGCTCCGATTCAATCTCGACATCGGCGCGCAGGCCATCAGGAATGACGTCGCTATTGATGTGGGGATGGAACCCCTCGTAGGTCAGCCGCGCCGTCCACGCGCGCCCGATGAAATAACGTGACGAACTCGATGGCACGGTCTGGGCAAGCTCCTTCGAAAAAAAGCTGTTGGTCTTGACGCGATACGGACTGTAGCGGTATCCCACCTCGCCCAGCAGAACCCGACTCAGTTTGCTGCGCGTCAGCAGGTTGACTTCCCACAGATTGTAGGTCAGATCGCCGTAGGTCGTCTCGGGATAACAGGCCGTGCAGGGGAATTCCTCGATATCGAGCCCATTTTCGACCTGCCTCCGGATATTGAAGATCTGCGCGGAAAGATGCGGATTCCAGCGCCCCGAGATGAAGGGCAGCCCCCGCGAGTAGTCGATCTGCAGGAATCCATCCCGTTCCAGGTCCAGAAGGTTCGATGGCGAGATGAAATCGCCCGGTGAAGAGGCGTCCGTGGACCCGGGACCAATCAACAAGCCCCCGAAGAAACTCAATCCCCCCAAGACCTCGCGGGTAGATGCGTACATGCCCACCTTGGTATTGCGCCAGATGGTCTCTCCCCGACCTCGATCCCGAAGGCGCTGGTCCGTTCGGCTGCGCTCGCGCGAGACATATTGATCCAGTCGGATGACCGGCAGGAAACTGATCGAGGTGAACACCGGACTGTACCCGCTCGCTTCCTCTTCCTGGCCAGCGGCATCGAACGCCCTGACGCTCCGGTCAGCATCCGACTCCGGAGCCATATCCGTCCCCGGTATCCGATCGAATGCCCGAAGGAATTCAGGTGCGCGATAGGCGGACGTATCCACGACCCGATCTTCCCCCTCGAGTTTCACGATCCGGTACCCGGTTGCCGTGAAATCAGAGAAGATCAGGGCTCCAGAGGACGTGACCTCGGGCATGAACGCCCCTCCTGTCACGTCCGTCAACGCTTCAGAGGATCCTTCCGGCGTGCGACGGTAGAGATTGAAGATGCCCGTGCGGTCCGAAGCGTAGATCATACTGCCGTCCACTCCGAACGTCGGATTGCGCTCGTCCTCCGGGCCGTCCAGAACCACTTCCATGGCGCCATCCGATACCCGCACGCGTCGGATATCCCGGCCATGATCCCGCTGCCATCCGTAATAGACCCACTCCCCGTCGGGACTGAAGGCCGGATCGGTGACCTGACTGCCATCCTCATGGTCGGTCAAAAAGCGGAGGTCCTCCGGCGTGATCGTGTCTTCTTTGCTGGTCGGCATGGAAGCAACGGCCAGGTTGGTCGACCCATCGTGCTGGATGATCATGGCCAACGCGGCGCCATCGGGACTGACCGTCGGCGAAGAGGCCCTGAGTCCTTCTGACAATCGCTCTTTCTCACCCGTTTCGACATGTACACGGTGCAGATCCAGCACGAGGTAGCCCTCGGCCGTATCGTGGGTACGGGCATAGAAGAGGTGCTCTCCGTCCGGGCTCCAACTGACGGGACCACTTACCGAAGGCACCAGCTTATGACCCAGAGAGCAGGTATACCCGAGGCCAACCGCCAGCTCGTCGGAATCCAGAATCAGATGTGCCGTGGCCTCGGACCCCTCATCCAGATTCCGGACCCAGATACTGCTGCGCGAGAAGTCCTCTCCCCTGTTCGATACGTAGGCCAGGTGCTTGCCATCCGGAGACATCACGGGCCAGTAATTATGGAAGCCGCCTTCTTCAAGGATCGATATCCCCTGCGTTCCCGACGGCTCGTTGGCTTCGTAATGCGACCGCAAAGCCTGCATCCAGTCTCGGTACAGCACATCGCCGCGGATTCCGAAGGCGTCTTTGGCTGCCTGTTCCATGTTCCAGTTCGACCAGGTACCCAGCGCGGCACTGAGCTCGCGGAGCGCATCCTCACCGAAGCGATCGGCCAGATAGCGCGAGAAGGCAAAGCCATGGTTATAGACGGACTCCCGCTCCAGGCTGTTGTGCGAATAGAAGCCACCCATTTCAGAGAGGGTCAGCTCTTCGCCAGCCAGCACCTGCGTACGCAGCAGCATGTCCCGATGGCTGTCCCATCGATCGTAGTCAAACTCTGCGCGCTGGAACTGGGCCGTTCCTTCGGCCAGCCAGGCCGGGTTGTTCAGGATGGGGACAGGATACGAGGCGATGATGTTGGGGAAGCCGTAGAGTACATCCGGTCGCCGGGCCGCTTCATAGTCCAGGTACTGCAGATACATGAACGGTAGCCGACGCGTAGTCTTCATCGTCTTCTGCACTTGAACCATGTGCAGGAATTCGTGCGTGATGACGTTGCGCAGCCAGTTGTGGTTGCCTCGGAAGGGCGTCTGCAGCGCGGGCGCCCAGATTTCAATGACGTTGTCGAAGAAATAGGCGGCCCCGTTCGAATAGTCCTCGTAATCCTTCAATACGAAGCTGACCTTTGTATCAGGCCGCCACTCATAGAGGTCTGTAATCGGCCCGTAGATATCCTCGGCAATGCGGGCTACGACGCGAGCCGTACGGCTGCCTTCGCCCGTCTCCTCGCCATGGTAATGAACCAGGAAGTGCTCCGTCTCGATCGTGTACCAGTCCAGTTCGGTCCGGATGTAATCGATATAGGCCAGAGGCTCCTGTGCCCTGGCACTCCCGGCACCCCAAACGGCCCAGAGTGCCAGTGCCATCATCAAAGGCGATATGCGGCTAAGCAGCTTCTTCATCGGATGATGGCCATGCGGACAAGGTGGGTATCCGTCTGGCCACTAAGCGAGGTAGCCCGTACGCGAGCCAGATAGACTCCACTACCCGCATTGGTGGTCCAGATGGCCTCAGCAGGTAAACCCGCTCCAGGCGCCGTGGTATCGATGCGATCAACCAGAAGACCGTTCATATCCACGATGTCAATCCGGATGTCCGAAGGTTCGGACGTTGCAAAGCGGATCCGGGTCTGCCCTTCCGTGATGGGATTGGGCCAGTTGTAGGTCTCCGAGGCCCGCAGAAGGCCCGAAGATTGCTCGACCGCTACGTCAGACGCCGGGACATACATGATCGTGTCATCGGTTACATGCGAGGTCACATCCAACGAGGCCTCCCAGACTCGGAGCGTCCCTGCGCCAGAGAGCGTGACAATGGCCCTTTGTGTCAAGAGGGGAGCCACGCCGGAACGGCCGCCAACAGGCAGGGGATGGCCATCGACCATCCGGACACCGCCCTCCTCTACTTCGAGCGAAGCCAATCCACCACCTGCCAGCATGACGAAAATGCGTACACGATCACTCGTGGTCGTAGCCAGCACGGGTTCCGACAGGGGCGTGGACGGCAACCGGACCGGAAAGCCGGCCAGAATGGCACCCGTCGCATGCATGGCCACCATGCGGTCACCACACAGATAGATCAGATCGGCAACGCCATCTTGGTCGACATCGAACCAGCGCAGCTTCTGGGGAAGGCATGCTCCGGGGGCAGTGGTCCCAAAGCGCTCTCCATCCATGCTGAGAAGATGAATCTCCTCGTTTTCTGAGGCCCAGGCCAGGGTCCATCCCGATGAAGAGGAGGTCAGTACGGCATCTGACCATTGCTGACTCTCGAACGCAATAAGCACGGTTCCTTCCCCGTCCAAGACGCCGCGATCCGACAGCAGAACAATATCCTGACCCTGGTCATCCCGCACCAGGACTCGATCCACCTGGGAAGGCATGGGGCGAACTTCGGCGGTCCCATCATCAGGGTGCACGACCCACAGTGCGGGTCCGGCATCGAGGTCCATACCGAGTAGAATCATGGGGTCCGCCCCGCCCGATGGGCCCATGACTGCCGAAGTCGTCAAGGAGATCAGGCCCGGTGGGAACTCGCGAAGCCTCTCCACGAGACACTCATCGGGCTGTGGTGTGATCCGAAGCAGCGCTCCATCGCCGACCGCATACAGGTGTTGACCGTCGAAAACAGGACGTCGACCGGGTGTCATGGCGCTGCATGCCCGGCCATCGACCGGCTGCCACAACCAGGTACCCTCATCACCTCCCGTCCGGTACCATACAAAGAAGCCCTCGGGATCAGCGACGGGCCATATAGCGCCATCCGTCGGCGTCTCGACCCCATTCTCCGTTGCCCATCGGTCCAGCTGCCATTCAGCCAGGAGCATGGGGCCCGATGTCTCAGTAGCCTCAATGCGGAAGGTCATCAACGGTCCCGGAGCGGAAAAGTCCACCAGTCCGAAGCCCGGAGCGATACCGGCATTGCTGATGTTTGAGGGATGGGTATCCGCTGCGAAGCGGTTGTCGTAGATCTGAATGTCCCGACCAGTACTGGTCCGGACCGTTACGGGATTCCCTTCGAACCAGAAATCAAACGGCGTACCCAAGTCAAAGCGGGGACCAAAAAACCCGGCTGCTGACGGAAAACCGATGTCCTGTGCACCGTCAGCCTCTTCAAGATCGATGGATCGGGCGTTCCTGTCCGCATTGACGGCATTCTCCCCCATCCCGTCGGCCAGCCGGTTCTCATCGACATGCCAGATCAGGATACCGCCGAGGAGCGGGTTCTCGTCCTCGTCGAGACCACCCGGCAAGGCAAAGTCATAGTCGTCCACGCCCAAGACAACGCCACCCGGGAAACCGGCTACGGTCTGATCATTGAATTGCGTATCTCCATTCTGGAAGACGACTTCGCCTGCCCCTTCATGGGTCCAGATCTGCATCCGCAAACCGTCTCCCGACGGATCCCTGTGTCGGTTCTCAACCAGGAAGTATTCAGCGTCTGATATGGGTACCCGCGCCGACTCATTGGCATCATCGCGGCCGGAAGCCTTCAGGCGAACGAGTCCATCCGGGGCTGCCACGACCGGGTCGGCCCAGCCCAGGAACTGCTTCGTCCACGCTGAGGGCTCTGGCGGAAAGAGACCGCTGTAGGCAAAAATACCCTGCGCATCCATGAGGCCGAACGGGCCAATGGCTGATTCCCCCGTCGTGGTATCGAACAGGTCTGGCACACCCAGATAATTGAAAAAACTGGCAGCCAGAAGACCGTTTATGGAGAGTTCGATGAGGAAAGGTTCACCCGTCAACACATCCACGCCCCGACGGCTCTCGGTTCTGGGAATGACCATGCTGTTGGTGACGGGGAATCCATCCATGGACAGGGCCCCTGCGCCAAGGCGCTCGAGCGTTGCAGCATCGAAGAAAATGGACGGGAGATCCTCGGGCGTCTTGTCCAATGTCGTCCCGACCAGTTCAATGTCCCGACCCACCCCGGCGTGGAAAACAAGGAACGAGGTGGTCGAGGGATCCAATCCGGCGGGGATGGCCATGCCGGATTGATCAGCACGTGTCCACGCTTCCTGAATCAGGGAAGAGAGCTTGGATAGCTCTTCATCCGAGTCGGCATCCAAGCCCGTGGGGCTGTACGTTCCCATGGGCATTGAGACACGGATCACTTCCGGAAGGAGATGCGCGGTCAGCTGCGTCCGACCATCCGATGCGTGATGAACGTAGTTCTCAAGAAACGAGAGGTGCGCACGAAAATAGTCCGGGGTATGCGGCAGCGGATCGATGCGGGGAGCATCCACTCCTTCAAACAGCGGCCCGGCAAAGGTGCCATTCCCGGTTGTATATCGCGTTGTGTCAGGCTGGAATTCCACCATGAGGGCCACGAGGTCCACCCGCGACGGCGCCTGAGCCGCCGCAATACCGGATTGCAGGGCCGTCATTACCAGAAGAGCCGCAAAAACGAACCGGACCACGGCAGCGCGGGGTCCGGTCGTTGGAAGTGAAGTCATGGGCAGCGTGGTTCAGCCGCTGGGATGCTGCTCTGGATGTCCTGCCGAGCGCCCCGGGCGGGACCGTTCTGTCTACTTGCCGAAGTCCACAAGCATGGAGAACCGCATGGTATTGGCCAGCGGGGAGTCCTGCTCAGCATAGATGTAGGAGAAGTCCACACCAATGATGTTGACGCGTACACCGGCGCCCAGGGTCATGTACTTGCGGTTTCCGTTGTCCGGATTCTCGTAGAAGTAGCCGGCGCGCAGGGCGAACAGGTTGTTGTACCAGTACTCGAGCCCCGTGCCGATAGTCAACTGATCAATGACGGACAAGCTCGTGAACTCAGCCTCGTCATCGGCAAGGGCGTTCGTACGCACATCAATCGACTGCCAGGAAGAGAAAATGGCTTTGTAGAACGGATCCGCCTCGTACGAAGTCGAGTCCGTGCCTGAGTAGTGGATCAGATCCTTGTTGAAATCCGTGACCCAGGTCAGGCTGTTGTACTCATCAAAGTCCACTTTGAAAGCATAACCGAATCGCAGGTTCGTGGGGATCGGATCGGCCTGCGCGTTATCCGAGTACTGGATCTTGGGGCCCATGTTGGCAAGGTTGAAGCCCGCCGAGAAGGTACCTTTTGTGGTCTGTCCCAGGGAGAAGGGGCGGGAGCGGTAGAGACCCGCGACGTCAAACGCGGTGGATACCCCCGCCTTGGTCTCCTGCGCGCCCACAACCTGTCCGGGGGCCAGGTTGGAGTAGATGAAGCGAACCGACGTTCCGACGCCGAATTGCTCGCTCAGCTTGGTACCGTAGGACAGACCCGCGGCCATGTCGTACGAGCGGAACGTGCCTGTCGGATTGTTCTGCGCATCCCTGCCTTCATGCTCTCCCAGGAAGAGATAGGTCAGGTGCGCTCCGAATGTCCCCCATCCCGGCACGTTGTGCTTGGCAATCAGGTATTCGTAAAACAGGTCAGCCTGGAATTCAGGAAGCCATGCCGAGTGGGTGATGGAGGCCTCCGTTCCCTTTTGGAAGGCCAGACCGGCCGGATTCCAGAAGGTGGCACTGGCATTGTCTGCCAGCGCTACACCAGCGTTCCCCATTCCCGACGCCCGGCTGTCGGGTTCAATTTTCAGGAAGACAACAGCGGATCCTCCCACCTGGGCCGAAGCCTGGCCGGGAAGCAACAAGGCAACGGCCACAACGGCAGCCCACACGGTAGCGGCCAGGATTCTGCGCGACTGCACCGGGAAAGTGCGTGTCCACTGGGAGAAAAGGGTCACAGGCTCACGAGTCATTGCGTACATCGATCAATAGTCTGAAGGTGTCATTTATTGGCCGGGACCATCCGGGGAATGGACTCCGGGGATACGCATCGGGCACCCAGCGGATACCCGCTCAATTACCGCGCCGCGCGGGTCAGGATACATTCCCGAAGGAATGATCGTGAATGCTTTTGCGTTCCGGTAGCAGTGCTTCGATAGGAGCTTGTAGTACAGCGTGTAGTGCAGTTGGTATGTCCGGGCAGTCGGCCACCGTCAGCGGATGATGGCCAGCTTCTCTACGTGTTCGCTGACCTGCCTTGCCCTGCCCGGGAGGTCAACAACAACCCTGATACGGTAAAGATAGATCCCGGTTGCCGGACGATCCATATCATCGTCTTTTCCATCCCAAGGGATGATCAGTGGACCGCTGCCCAATATGCCACCGGGAAGTGCCTCTTCCGTCGGAATGGTTCGTATCGGACGCCCACTGAGGGTGAAAATGCGAACGTGGACCTCGGCCGGCGTTCCCGCTTGTTGGTTATGCTCGAACACAAACCGGGTTTCCCGACTCATGGGGTTCGGATAGGTATACACATTGCGCACCTCCAATACCTTGTCGTCCGCAACATTGAAGGATATTTCGCCCGTATTCGAGTTATTGAGCACATCCCATGCGCGTACACTGACCGAGTGGAGTCCGGGTTCGATATCCTGAAGCTGCCAACGGATTTCACCTTTCTGATAGGAATCCGGCTCGGCCACAAAGGCCGAGCCGATGTCCACAGCGGTCTCTTCGTTGCCATCGACGGTAAGCAGGATTTCGTGACCGACACCCGTTCCGACCGTGTTGATGCCCGAGGCATCGTAGAGGGAGACAACAAGTTCGGGATTGCCCGATACCGTAGCGCCGGATACGAAGGTGGAGTCTCCGATGTAGAGCTCTATTTCAGGTCCCAATGCGTCCTGGGGCGGTGAATCGGAGGTCCCTCCAACCAGGAAATTTTCGGAGTAGCCCAGAGCCTGTCCGGATTCATTACGGGCGTAGACGGCAATCCGACCCGGCAGGTCCGTATAGCTGATATCCTTGGGCACGACGAACGTTGCTTCGTATCGGCCCGACTGTGCCCGGACGACGCCCCGCCACAGGAGATCTTCCCTTTCCCGGAAGTACGGGGCAATATGGTACCTGCGCTCCTGGATTTCTATCTGGCGTTCGGCATCGAACACGGATACCTCGACTACACCATCGAAGGAGGTATCCACCTGATCCAGTTCATTCCGAACCGATCCCGAGATGCGCACCTTGTCGAGCGCGCGCATCTGACCGGTACCCGCAGCAAGATCCACTCCGGACAGGTCCTCAACCACGGCCTGACCGGCTGGAAGCCCCAGACGCATGCTCGGATCGCCCAGCAGGTTGAATTTGCGACTGTTTCCCTCCAGGCCCACCTCGGTGTTCTTCGTAATCCGGAGGACATCGCCGAGGCGACGGGGTAGCCCATCATCACGCAGGAACATTTCGCGGCTCAGAACCCGATTGAGCCCCGCATTCAAGGTGTTCTGCCCAGGGGATGTGTAGGCCAGACGCACGGAGGTCAGCAGCGCGATGGCACCACCCGACGGATTGAGCAACATGACCTCGGCTCCGCTCTGCTCTTCCTCCAAGTCCCACCAGCCGAAGGAGCATGTGGCCGTGATCATGACCGGTAACTGATCCCGATTGGTCAGCGCGGCGGCATCTTCCCGCGTGAAAATGGCTTCCTGTGCCAACCCGTCCGGTCCGCCATGACCACTGTAATTGACCACGAGCGATCCACGATCGATGGCCTCCAGGATATCCCGCCGGGCTTCCGGGATACGGAATCCATTGAGGAAGACACGCTCGTAGGTCTCGCCGTATATCTTTTTCAGATTGATGGCGGGATAGACCTCATCGGCGATGTATTGCACCACCTGATCGATATTGGTCAGGTGCAGATCGGCATCGTTCTGCTGCGCAGAGAGTCCCGTCGGTCCATCATCTGCAATGGCCGTGTAGACCGACCGCCATGCCCCGAAGGTGGATGGATCATCATAGCGAACGAGTTTATCCACCATCATGGCAGCTTCCGACGCCGTCTGGACGGGAAGCCGACCTATACCCAGATCCAACCGCTCCCTGGACTTGCTTTGGATGGTAAGGAAGGTCCACTCCCCCTCATCCGGATCCAGAAGGCCGAAGTAATCATCCGATGTGTAGGAGGCCACCGTTCGGAAGGACTCCTCCGTCTCGAATGGGAAAATATGATTGGCCTGTGGGCTCTGCAGTCCAGAGAGCCCCCGATAATCGTAGTGGCCGTCGCCGAAGAGAAGCAGGTAGCTTGGAATCAGGTCGGGGTCATCTGTGCGTTCGTACAGGAACGCCATGTAGTCCCGGACGGCCCGCATATCGGGTACTCCGCCCGAGAACTCGTTGAACACCTGATCCTGGGTAACTACCGTGACCTCCAGACCCTGACGGCGACGGTGATCAGCCAACCGTTCAGCTGCCACCAGGAAGGGCGTCGTGGTTACAATGATCAGATCAGGCCACGAGGTTACCCCATGCAGGTTCTGATTATCGACGGTCCGTACCTGATCCGCAGCTACATCCTTGATGGCAGCAGGCGTAAAGGCTACCATGTCGCGCGGCCGTTGGCCTTGGGCCTGCGAAGGAACATGCGCCACGAATCCCGCGCCCGAATCCTCGACGAAATATGCGTGGTGAAGTAGACCATCCGTCACATCCCAGACCTGCGGCATACTGGAAAACCCAGCGAGCAGGAAGCGTTGCGAGCCCGTGTACTCTGGCCGCGAGGTAAAAGCCAAGTACTCGTCCGTGGCCCGAAGGGATTGTTCGTATTCCAGGCGAACCCAGTCCAGTGCAGCCTGCGGATCGTTCGCCTGGTTCAACAGACGCATGGACAGGTCGAGCTGCTGCCCTTCGACCACCTGCTGCACGAAGGTAAAGACGGCCGGGGACGCTGCCGGTGCCTCCGGATCATTCGAGACAATGTTGGGCGCGGTCTG
>JAFMNH010000082.1 GCA_017859335.1 Rhodothermales bacterium
AGACCAAGTACAACCCGGACCTGAAATTGGGCGTGCTGGGGTGTATGGCTGAAAGGCTGCGGGAAAAGCTGCTCGATCAGGAAAAGCTGGTGGACCTCGTTGTCGGGCCGGATGCCTACAGGGACCTGCCCAATCTCCTTAATGAAGCGGCAGACACGGGCCAGGCGGCGGTCAACGTGCAGCTTTCCAAAGAAGAGACCTACCAGGATATCCAACCGGTCCGCTACGATACGAACGGCGTATCGGCCTTCGTATCCATCATGCGTGGATGCGACAACATGTGCTCGTTCTGCGTGGTCCCGTTCACGCGTGGACGCGAACGCAGCCGCCCCGTGGCCAGCATCCTGGATGAGTGCAAGACGCTCGTGGAGTCGGGCTACAAGGAAGTCACGGTCCTGGGGCAGAACGTCAATTCGTACCGGGATGGGCAGAATGGCTCCACGGTGGACTTTGCCGAGCTCCTCTACCGGATTTCGCTTATTTCCCCGGACCTGCGCATCCGCTACTCGACGTCTCATCCGAAGGACTGCTCTGATGCGCTTCTTCACGTGCATGCCGAGCGGGAGAACGTCTGCAATTACATCCACCTGCCCGTGCAGCACGGAAATACGGAGATGCTGCAGCGCATGCGCCGTACGTACAGTCGCGAGCAGTACCTCGCACTGGTGGAGCGGGCCCGGAAAATCGTACCCGGCATTTCGTTCTCCACGGACATCATCGCCGGATTCTGCGATGAAACCGAGGAAGAACACCAGGACACGTTGTCCCTGATGGAACGGGTCCGTTATGATCATGCCTACATGTTCATGTACTCGGAGCGGCCCGACACGTACGCTGCCCGCAAATACGTGGACAACGTGCCCGAAGAGGTCAAGAAGCGCCGCCTGACCGAGATCATCACCCTGCAGGCCGGTATTTCCCTGGAGAGCAACCAAGCCGAACTTGGCAAGGAGCACATTGTGCTGGTCGAGGGGCCGAGCCGCCGCAGTGACGATCAGTTATCCGGGCGCACGGATACGAACAAGATGGCGGTATTCGATAGGGAGGACTTCGCGAAGGGGGAATACGTTCGGGTCAAGGTTACCGATTGCACGTCGGCAACGCTTATTGCCGAGCCCATGGGTCGCGCGTAAGAGGGGGTACGATGGACAGACAGGCCATGCAGGAACGGTTCGGGATCATCGGCCAGTCGGCTGGCATCCGGCAGGCACTCGACCGTGTTCGCCAGGTGGCCGGCACGGAAATCACCGTCTTGATCCAGGGTGAAAGTGGTGTCGGAAAGGAACTCTTCGCCCAGGCCATTCATGAGCTGTCCGCGCGGCGTCACAAACCCATCCTGATCATGAATTGCGGGGCCATTCCCGAAGGATTGATCGAGTCGGAACTATTCGGGGCGGAGAAGGGTGCCTACACCGGTGCCGTCGAGCGGCGCACCGGATATTTCGAAGAGGCCGATGGTGGAACCATTTTCCTGGACGAAATCGGTGAAATGCCGCTTACTGCCCAGGTTCGGTTGCTGCGCGTATTGGAGACGGGCGAGTTCAGCCGCGTGGGCTCCACGACCTCCCTGAAATCGGATGTCCGTGTCATTGCAGCCACCAACAAGGATCTGGCTACCGAAGTGGAGGCAGGCCGTTTCCGCGAGGATCTTTACTACCGGCTCTCTACGGTCATCCTGCACGTGCCGCCCCTTCGTGATCGTCGCGAGGATATCCTGCCCATTTTCGAGCACTTCCAATACCGCTTCGGGCAGCGCTACAACTCGTCTGCGCCCCGCCTGGATGCAGCGGCCAAAGACGTATTGCTTCGCTACCGCTGGCCGGGCAACATCCGTGAGCTGCGCAATGTGGCCGAGCAGACCGTGGTCCTGATGCGCGGCGATTCCATCTCTGCCGAAGATGTGCGCCCCTATCTGCGGGGTGTCAGTTCGCAAGGCAGTGGTTTGGGACTGGTACCCTTGGGCTCGCGTGGATCGTCAGCACCTGAGGATGGATCCGGCGCCCGGGAACGGGAGCTGATCTACCGGGCCCTGTTGGAATTAAGGGGTGATGTCAAGCAGCTCAAGGAGCAGATGACCTCCCTCCTCGGTCGTTCCCAGGGCAGTTCGCTGCAGGACCCTGGGCGTCTTCTGGTGATGCGGGACGAAGATCAACGCGCCGAGGCCTTCAGACAGGAGACGGCCTTTACCGGTCGAGCGGAGCCGTTCATCGAGGATGCGCCCTATGAGTTCCACGGAGACTCGGATGATCTCGATGCGGCAGGGCATGACTCGGACTCATCCGGGCCAGATGCGTCCCTGCCCACACTGGAAGATGCTGAGCGTCATCTGATCCTGACCGCGCTGGCGCGATTCGACAACAACCGCCGCCAGACAGCCGAAGCGCTTGGTATCAGCGAGCGGACGCTCTACCGCAAACTCAAGGATATCGAGGAGGCCGAAAATGGGGGATGAGCGCCGCATGGCATGCCATGCCCCGCATGAAGGGCCGCAATCAGGGGTATGCCTGCCCGTCCTCGTGGCTCGGCTGCGAGCGGTCTTGATGATTACCATGGTAGTAGCCGGTCTGGGAGGGTGCGCCTACTACAGTTTTACGGGTGCCTCCATCCCTGATCACCTCGTGACGGTGGCCATTCCGTTGGCCGAGGACAATACGGTGTCCACGGTTACCGGTCTGGATGACGAAATGACGCGTCTCCTGGTGGATCGATTCGTGCGCCAGACCCGGTTGGACCTCAGTACGAACGAGTCCGGCGCTGATGCGCTTCTCAAAGCCGTCATCACACGGTATGTCAATCAACCCACGTCGGTCTCCGGTCAGGAGCAGGCGACACGCAATCGTGTCACGATTACTGCCCAGATCAGCTATCGGGACCAGGTCAACGACCTGGATTTGGTGGATCGTTCGTTTTCTGCGTTCGAGGAATACGACCCGCTGGATCCGGCCCAGGAAGAGATTGCCGCCTTTGCCGCCCTTGAGAAAATTGCCGACGATGTCTTTACTGCGGCCACGTCCAACTGGTAACGTATCTTCCGGACGATGGGCCTCGGCCGTCATTGTCCATCATCATCCATAGCCCATCCCCATCCACTGCCCATCCTGAGATATGCCGCTGCCGGATATTCGAGACGCCGCAACGATGATCGATGAGGGTCGTATGGAGCCAGCTCGCACCCTGTTGCAGAACATACTGCATTCGGCTCCTTCCCACTTGTCGGCTCGCGTCCTGCTGGCTCGCATTCTGGAATCAGAGGGAAATCTCGACGGTGCCCTCCTGATGTGGAAGCAGGCGGCCCTCTATGGTCCCGGCGTGCGTCTGATCGAAGAGGGCTTGCGGGAGGCGCTGCTCAAGCAGCGTTTCGGTGACCCGGTGCCCATGGAGCCCTTGCTGGAGGATCATCCCGTCCAAGAGCGGCCGCGCGAGGCAGCTCCTGCAGCAGTCTCTTCCACGACCGAGGCGGCGTCGCCTCCGCAGTTCCAGGATCTTGACCGTCTGATTACTGAGCTGGAAACGGCTTCCATCGTACCGGATCCGGACGTGCCCCTGCTCCCATCCGAGGCTCTTGAGTCGGACATCGAGGACGTGGTGTCCGAGACGCTGGCCAGGATCTATGCCAACCAGGGGTATTTCGAGGAATCTGCGGCTGTCTATGGGAAGTTGGCCGAGCAGCATCCAGAGCGAAAAGAGGAATTCCTCGAGCGCTCGGCCGAAATGAGGGAGAAGGCCGGTTGAACGGCTGACCCGAGCAGACCCGACGCATGCAGGAACTACCCTTTACCCAATCTGCCGCTTCGCCGGGGAGATCCCGACTCGTGGTTGGTTGCATGTCGGGCACGAGCCTCGATGGGATTGACATCGCCCTTGCCCGCATCCGAGGAAGCGGTCGATCCATGGAGGTCGACGTCCTCTTTGCAGGGGAACGGCCCTGGCCCGAGCCCATGCGCTCGAACCTGCTGGCGATAGCCGACCCCGATGCGGACGTCCGTCTTTCTGTGGCCGCGCTCAGCGCCTTGGACGCCTCCCTGGCAGAGATCTACGCCGAAGCCATCCGATCTGTCGTTCAGCAATCAGGACACACGATGGCAGATATCGATGTGGTGGGCAATCACGGCCAGACCGTGTTTCACGACCCGAAGGCCGGTCATACCATGCAGCTGGGCAACCCGTCCCGGCTTGCAAACCTGCTGGGCGTACCCGTTGTGGGGGATTTCAGGCAGGCCGACATGGCGCTTGGAGGGGAGGGGGCGCCGCTTGTGCCCTACATGGACTGGGTGCTGTTCACGAGTCCGACGGAGCACCGGCTTCTGTTGAATCTGGGAGGGATCGCCAACATCACGAGTCTTCCACCGAATGCCGACCGGGAGCAGGTCCTGGCATTCGATACGGGTCCTGCCAACATGATCTTGGATCAACTGGCCTCCCGCCTGCTGGGCGCTCCCTATGATCGGGACGGTGCCGTCTCGGCGGCGGGCTCGGCAGATGAATTGGTCGTGGAAGAACTCTTGAACGATGCCTGGTTCCGGCAGCCTCCTCCCAAGTCGACGGGACGGGAGCGCTTCGGCAGGACCTATGTCGATCGGGTGGTGCACCTGACGGACCATCTCGGCACCGCTGATCGCATGGCGACGGCAGCAGCCGTGACCACCCGATCCATTGTGGATGCTGTGCGTCGTTTCGTTCCCGGTTCGCCCGATGTGCTTTGGGTCTCCGGTGGTGGCGTGCACAACCGGGCAGTCATGCAGGGATTGGAGAGCGGTTTTGCCGGTATGAGCGTGGCTTCCCTGGCCTCGGTGGGCTACGATCCGGATGCGAAAGAAGCGGTATGTTTCGCTTTATTGGCCCACGAGGCCATGAATGGGATAGCCACGGGAATGCCCTCCGTAACAGGTGCTCGGGGGCGTGCATTTTCTGGAAAGATCTGCCCGGCCGGGACAACCTAAGGCATGTGAGCGTTTCACGTGTTTTGCGATGGGCCGTTTCGACCTGTTTCGCCACCCCCAACCCAACCGATGCCTGTCATGAGTCAGTCCTTCACTCCCATCTCGTCCCTTGGCGAATTCGGTCTGATTGATCGGATGCAATCGAGGTTGGCTGATATTCCCCGCTCGGAGAACCTGATTGTCGGGATCGGCGATGATGCGGCTGTCTATCGCGCCGGCGATACCAAGCTGCACGTGGTGACGACGGATGTCCTGATTGAGGGTGTGCACTTTGACCGTACGTTCATTCCGACCTCCTATTTGGGTTGGAAGGCCATTGCGGTCAATGTCAGCGACGTGGTTGCCATGAATGCCAAGCCCCTTTATGCCACGGTTTCCGCCGGGCTGCCCCGCAACTTCTCGGTCGAGATGATGGACGGCCTTTACGATGGCATGGCCGAGGCATGCAAGGCCTACGGCATGGAACTCGTCGGCGGGGATACGTCGACAGCACATGCCCTCTACCTCTCGATTACCGTCATCGGAGAGGTCGATGAAAAGGATGTTGTCTTCCGCCGGGGCGCCAACGTTGGTGACTACCTGTGTCTGAGCGGGGATGTGGGTGGCGCTTATGCCGGCCTGAAAGTACTCCTGGACCAGCGGGAGCAACTGGAAAACATGGGTGACTCGTACGAGCCTGACCTGGAAGCTTTCCAGTACGTCATCCGGCGGCAGCTGCGTCCCAAGGCTCGTCTGGACGTCATCGAAGGGCTCAAGAAAGCAGGCGTCCGTCCGACATCCATGATCGATGTTTCGGACGGCGTGGCCTCAGAGGTTCACCACATCGGACTGCGATCCGGCGTGGGGGCCACCGTACGGGTACCTGCCGTTCCGTTTGATCCCGAGACCCGGGCCGTGGCCGATCAGTTCATGGATGACGTCGATGCCTATGCGCTGTTCGGGGGCGAGGATTATGAGCTCCTGTTCACGGTTGCGCCAGAGGACGTGCAGGCGATTGACGACATGGAAGGTGTTTCCGTTATCGGCACGATTGAAGAAGCCGCCAAAGGCGTACGGGCCTATTCGCCGGATACCGGGCTCATGCCGTTGCATCCGGCAGGCTACCAGCACTTCGACGGACCGCCCCAGACGGACTACGAAACGTTCGATGGCGAGGAGGGACCCTCGTTCGACGACACGGAATTTTCGGGCGATGGTGCCTGATCCGGG
Organism: Rhodothermales bacterium; assembly: GCA_017859335.1. Classification (GTDB taxonomy): domain Bacteria; phylum Bacteroidota; class Rhodothermia; order Rhodothermales; family UBA10348; genus JAAZVD01. The sequence goes on from JAFMNH010000082.1 coordinate 6,150, forward strand.
CCGAAGAAGGCTGAACGAGGTATAAAAGCGTCCCTACAGGCCTCTGGGGCCGATGTTAATGTAACTCTGAAAGTTACATTCAGGGAGGAATTCACCCTGCGTCTTGGGTAGGGACCGCCTGCCTTCGATCCTCCATCCACTGCACGATGGCAGGCAGCAGCACAAGCGCTGCAACAAGGGTCATGGCAATCCCCAGAACGGCCAGTTGCCCGATCGATTGCATCCCGGGATAGGATGAATACAGCAGGCCTCCGAAACCTATGATGGTGGTGGCGGCGCTGGCAGAAATATGCTCTCCGGTGGAGCGAAGGACGGTCACGATGGATCCACGACCTTCCTCGAGGTAGCGGTGCACGATGTGGATCCCTGAATCATCTCCTATTCCCAGGACGGTCGGAAGGACGACCAGGTTGTAGAAGTTCAGTTTCCAGCCGAAGAGGACCATCAGTCCGAACATCCAGACAAAACTGGCAGAAAGTGGGAGCAGAGCCAGTAGCACCCATCGAAGCTTGCGCAGGAAAAGCACCTTGAAGACAATGATGAGGCTCACGGTATAAAACACCATCCAGGGGGCCTCATGAATCATCAGTCGAAGCATATCCGAGGCCACGATGGATGTTGACGCGGCATGATAGACTGAGTTGTCGGCAGTGCGTACCTGTCCCACATCGTCGGCAAAGTCCATTGAGTTGCGTCCATCCGAGAGCGGTACGGACGGATGTATGATGACCAGATTGCCTACCGTGCCATCTTTCGTAGCAAACTTCTCCCGCAGAAAATCGGGCATGTCCTCAAGCGACACCGGATGTCGGGTACCAGCGGCTCTGCGAAGCCGGTCCAAGGCTTCGGAATCCTCTTCGCGAAGGAAGGGGTCATCGAGCAGATTTCGAATCAGGTCGATGTGTGAAAGCTTGGACACCTGAGCCGCCTCGGTCATCGGAAAGCGTTCATGCAGACTCTCAACGGTACGGATGGTCGGTGAGAGCGTATCAGCGCGCATATACATCTCCAACGCCGCCACAACCTGGGGTACCTCCTGTGGCGTCTCTGTCAGGATATAGGCGGCATTGCGGTTTGTTTTGTCGCTGTAGACACGGTCGATGCGACGCTGCAAGGCGTTGTATTCCGGGTAGGCGGGATCCAGTTTTCCGAAATCATATTCGAAGCGCACCCCGGGCAGGTAGGTCATCGCCGCTGCCGTTACGACCAGGAAGAAGAGCGTCAGAAGGCGAGGGTGGGGGATGCGGGGATTCCCGATGGGTGGGGCACTCCCTGTTGAGGGCTCTACGGATCCCGGGGTCAGATTCAATATGTGGAGTTGCTCCAGCAGGGCCACGAGTGCGGGTAGCAGGATCAGCATGGCCACCAGGGCGAAGAGAATGCCAATGCCTGCAATGAATCCATACTGACTGAAGCCTTTGAAATCCGCAATCATCAGGATGAAGAAGGCGGCTGCTGTGGTCAGGCCAACGACCGTCACGGCTTGACCGGTAGTCGTGAATGTGCGTTCGATGGCACTCGTCACCGGGTAGCCGGCTCCTCGTTCTTCGATGTAGCGTGCATAGAAATGGATTCCAAAGTCGATACCAAGCCCGAACAGGATGAGTCCTAGCGTGGATGTAACCATGTTGAGCGACCCGTACACGAGCTTTGCCACTCCGAACGACCAGGCTACGCTGGACAGGAGTGGCAGGCCCAGGACAAGCGCTGTCACCGGCATCCTGGCCACCTCGATGAGAACCTTCCGGATGGTCATACCGCTGCTCGTTGCTGCGATGTTCTTGTACAGGAAGTAGGTGGCCACGAAAAACAGCAGCACAACAACCCCCGCGCCAAAAGAGTCGAGTGCATCATCCACGATTTCGTCGACTTCGACCAACTGTCGGAGGAGACGGCCCGCCGGGTCCACGACCATGGCTTCGTGGTAGGTGGACGGACCCATCGAGTCGATGAGCGCCTGCATATCCTTGTAGGCGTCCCGAATGAATCCCACATCGGTTTGGGATCCGCTCGGGTAGAAGCGCACGACCATCGTGCTTGAGTCGCTGGATATGGGATACTCCGTGCCTACCAGATCCTCGTAGGCCGCTTCCAGCTGGATGACCGTCGAATCGACAGCCTCCTCATCTTCCAGGTCAAAATAGAAGGGATTCGCCTCGAGTCTGGCCGCTTCGATCCGGTCCCGCAGGTAGGAGATAACGGAATCCAACTCGGCTGTAGTGGCAAAGTAGAGGGCGTTCTGCTGCAGGAATCCGATATCACGCCTGAAGTCGGCGTGCATGAAGTAGGGCTCTTCGTATCGTCTCCCCGTGAGCGCGAGCAGACGTGGAATCAGATCCTCGGCAAAGCGTCGGTTGGCCTCGAAAGAGGGGCTCTCAATGATGACCGCCGCTTCACTCTCCCCTCCATATGCTTCCTGCAGCGCATTGAGCGCGCGAACGCTGGGGTAATCAGAGGGAATCAGTCGTGCAAAGTCCGTATCGATGGTCAGTCGGGAGGTGAGCCATCCGCCGGCCAGCGTAAGGATCATCGCCCCGACCACGATGCGACCGGGGTGCCGGGCGACCCATCGAATGAAAGGTCGAATCAGTTCAACTATGGGTACCATTTGTGAGGATGTTCCGGGAGACGGGAAGGCTGGCCTTCGTCCACTTCCCATTGTGACCTCCAACGAGAACCACACTCTTGGCCTCGATGTCGGCGATGCCCTCGATCGTCTGAATCACGCTGTCGGGGAGGACCGAGATGGAGTCGATTCCCGCTTCCACAAGGAATTGGGCAAACTCCGGATAATCGCTCGGTCCCTGACCACAGATTCCTACAGGGCGACCGGCCTGATGCGCAGCCTCGATGAGCATGCGGACGGAGCGGGTAACGGCGGCATCCCGCTCGTCAAACAGATAGGCCAGTTGGGCAGAGTCCCGATCCACACCGAGTGTCAACTGCGTCAGATCGTTTGATCCGATGGAAAAGCCGTCGAAACGACGGGCGAATCCGTCGGCCAGGAGAATGTTGGATGGAACCTCAGCCATGACATACACCTCGAGTCCGTTATGCCCCCGTGCCAGGCCATTGGCTGCCATTTCTTTCAGAACCCAGTCTGCTTCCTCCAACGTTCGACAGAACGGTATCATGACAATGACATTGTCAAAGCCCATCTCTTCCCGCACGCGACGAACAGCCTCGCATTCGAGTGCGAAGCCGGCACGGTACCCCTCGCTGTAGTAGCGGGAGGCACCGCGCCAGCCCAGCATCGGATTTTCCTCGGTCGGCTCGAAACGTGCTCCACCAATCAGTCCTGCGTACTCGTTCGTCTTGAAATCGCTCATGCGAACGATGACGGGCCTTGGAGCTTGCGAGGCGGCAATGGTGGCGATACCCTGCGAGAGCAGATCCACGAAGTAGTGGGCGGGCGAATCCCAGCCTTGGATGAGCGTTTCGATGGTTCGACGGGCCTCCTCGGTAACGTAATCCGGGTTGAGAAGGGCCATTGGATGAACCCTGATGGCATGGTTGATCAGGTATTCCATACGGGCCAGGCCAATGCCCTGAACAGGCAGCCGCCACCAGCGCATGGCGGCTGCCGGACTGGCAATGTTCATCATGACCCGGGTTTCGATCTGGGGTACCCTGCCAAGGTCCACCTCACGTACCTCGAAGTCGAGGACGCCGGCATAGACATGGCCGCGATCCCCTTCAGCGCATGAAATCGTGACTTCAGAGCCCATCTCGAGCAGGGCGGTCGCGTCACGCGTACCGACAATAGCTGGAACCCCCAGTTCGCGGCTGATGATGGCCGCGTGCGATGTGCGGCCTCCTGTATTCGTCACGATCCCTGCGGCGCGCTTCATGACGGGTACCCAATCCGGATCAGTCTTGTCGGTCACGAGGATGGCGCCATCTTCGAAGCGTTCCATGTCGGCGGGATGCTCGATCAGGCAGACAGGGCCCGTTGCAATGGCATCTCCGATGCTCAGGCCTTCGGCCAGCAGCGCACCGGATTCCTTGAGATGATAGGTTTTCAGCCCGCTGGCGGTGCGTCGTGAGTGGACGGTCTCGGGCCTGGCCTGCACAATGACCAGGTCACCGTCGGGACCATCCTTGGCCCACTCCACATCCATTGGACGATCGAAGTGCTCTTCGATCAGGGCGCCCCATCGTGCGAGCGTCAGGATATCATCATCATTCAGTGCGAAGGATGCGCGTTGTTCGGGGCTGTTTTCCACTTCCACCGTTGGCTGATCCGGTACCGTGCCATAGACCAGTCGTGATTCTTTTGAGCCCCGGGTTCGACCAATGATGGGCACGATCCCTTCGCGATCCAGATGGGGTTTGTATACCACGAACTGATCCGGTGTCACGCGCCCCTTGACCACCATCTCCCCCAAGCCCCAGGAGGCATTGATCACGGCAACGCGGGGAAAACCGGTTTCCGTGTCCAGTGTGAACATGACACCGGCTGCTGCTTGATCGGAGCGCACCATGCGTTGAACACCGACGGAGACGGCAATATCCTGCTGTCCCATACCGATGGCTGAGCGATAGGCCAGGGCCCGATCCGAATACAACGAAGCAAAACACGACCGAACGGCATCCAGTAGGTCATCGGCACCACGTACATTCAGGTAGGATTCCAACTGACCGGCAAAGCTGGCCTCGGGTAGATCCTCTGCTGTAGCGCTGGATCGCACAGCGACGGCAACGAGCCCATCCGGGGCATCGGCACGTTGGGCCAACTGATCGTAGGCCTCGCGAAGGGCGGTTTCAACGTCTCTTGGAAAGGATCCGCCCAGAATCAAACTCCGGATGTCATTGCCCGCCCACTCAACGGGTATTCCGTCATTCTCATAGTTTTCGAGTATGCAGTGGATCGGGTCTTCCAGATGATTGTGGTACAGGTATCTGCGGAAGGCAAAGATCGTTGTCGCAAATCCGTCGGGCGTACGGATGCCGTGTTTCGACAGCTTGACATTCATCTCGGCCAGGGAGGCATTTTTACCGCCAATCAAGGCTGCAGGGGGTATAACAGGGTTATCGAGCCACCGAATGAGTTGTGGTGATTTCATGGGAATGGATTCATTGATTGGGATGATCGGCTGCGCGCCTGGAGGCCCTTCTCCTGTGAGGGGACCCCTCGGGAGGGAGCCTGTCTAGGTCAGTGGGAAAGCGGGGAGAGGTGCCCGGGATGCTTCTCGATTCATGAGGGCAGTGAGTTCGTCGGGGGGCAGCACATGGGTTGCCAGCCCCCCAGTAATCACGGCGTTGGGCAAATCGGGTACCTGCGCCGTGTCGGGATCCTGCACAAGGACGCGTCCGCCATGGT
>JAFMNH010000083.1:0-7710 GCA_017859335.1 Rhodothermales bacterium
CGACGGAGTGGTCTACTCCTGGCCGAACGTCCTGCAGCGTATTACGGGAGGACGCTCAAACATCACCAACCTGGACTCCCAGGAGGAGGCGCAGGATATCGTGACCGTTCTCAAGTCGGGTGCGCTGCCAGCCCCTGTAGAGATCGTCGAAGAATCCACGGTTGGTCCCAGCCTTGGGGCCGCATCGATCAAGGCTGGATTGAATTCGGTCATGTTCGGACTGCTGCTCGTGGCCCTGTTCATGATCGTGTACTACCGCTCGGCGGGCATGATTGCCGACCTGGCGCTGATCCTGAACATCCTGTTCATCCTGGGTATCCTTGCCGGTTTCCAGGCCACGCTCACCCTACCGGGTATTGCCGGTATCGTGCTCACGATCGGTATGGCCGTTGACGCCAACGTGCTGATCTTCGAGCGGGTGAGGGAGGAAATGTCTACCGGTAAGACCCTCAAGGCATCCATTGATGGAGGATACGCCAAGGCTCTTTCGGCCATTTTCGACGCCAACATCACCACGTTTTTCGTGGGCGTCATCCTGTATTCGTTCGGTGTAGGCCCCATTCAGGGCTTTGCCGTGACGCTGATGGCCGGCATCCTTTCCTCCATGTTCACCGCCATCGTCTTCTCGCGCATCATCATGGATTATGCCGTGATCGAGCGCAAACTGGCAGTCAACTTCGGTTGATGGCAGCGGAGAACAAAAGCATTCAACGGGCCGACTGGCCCTGAACACACGATAATCATGCGTATTCTAGAAAATTCGAATTTCCAGTTCACGGCATCGCGCCGGAAGGGATATGTCATTTCCGGCATCCTGATCCTGGCTTCCGTGGTCTCCCTCTTCCTGCATGGACTCGAGGTGGGCATTGACTTCCGTGGGGGGCGTGAGTTCGTCATCGACTCCACGCAACAACTCGACGTGACGGCCGTGCGGTCTACCCTGACCGATGCCCTTGGCGCCGAGCCGGAAGTGAAATCCTACGGCGAGGACATGCTGCTGGTACGTGCCGTGGGCGATGAGGATGTCACGGTGGTGCAGAACACTATCGTCAGCGCTATCGAGCGGGACTTCCCTGGATCCGAGCCGACGATCGAGGGGACCTACGCGGTTAGCCCGCGCTTCGCCGACGATCTCAAGCGCGGGGCCATCTACTCGATCCTCGGCTCGCTGCTTGTCATTTTCGTCTACATCCTGCTGCGCTTTGAATGGCGCTTCGGCGTCGGCGCCGTGGCAGCCCTCTTCCACGATGTGACCATTACGCTGGGCATCTTCTCCATCTTCCATGGATTCGTGCCCTTCTCCCTGCAGATCGATCAGACAATCATTGCCGCCTTCCTTACCATCGTCGGATATTCGCTGAACGATACGGTGGTTGTGTTTGACCGAATAAGGGAATACACCGGTATCTTCAAGTCCGAGTCCTACGAGCACATCGTAAACAAGTCCATCAACAACACGCTCAGCCGTACGTTGGTGACCTCGGGAACGACCTTGTTCGTGGTAGCGGTCCTCTTTATATTCGGTGGAGAGGTATTGCGCGGCTTTGCTTTCGCTTTGATCATCGGCATTTTGATCGGAACGTATTCCTCCGTTTTCGTCGCCTCGCCCATCGTTCTCGAGCTGCGAAAGCGAGCATCAGCAGGGCGTTGAGTATCCCGCAGGGGGCACTTCGACGTGAACGCCAGATCTGTGTGAGGCATCATGAATTACAACGTAGACGAGCGGTATAACTGCGTAATCATCACGCTGAAAGGCAATGTGATGGGTGGGCCCGACGGCTCGAAGCTGCACGACTCGCTGCATGAACTGAAAGAAGCAGGCAAGACCAACGTGGTTGTAGACCTGTCGAAGGTCAAGTTCATGAACTCGAGCGGGCTTGGCATGCTGATCAGTGCCACGACGACGATGCGGAATGCGGGCGGTGACTTGCGTCTCGCAAGTGTCGCTGATCGTATCCAGTCCCTGCTGGTCATCACGAAACTGATTACCGTCTTCAAACACTTCGAATCGGTCGAGGAGGCCGCGAAGAGTTTCGAGGATGAAGGGTAATCGATTTGTAACGAGTTCTTTGGAGGAGCCACCGCAGCAGTCCTCCTGATGCTTGGGGAGGCGGCGGACACCTGTCCGCCGCCTCCATCATTTCGTGCGGTATACAGCGGCTGGTCGTCACCTGACAGTGACGCCACACCTTGCGCCTGACATCATCAAACCAACCATGCGGACTTCCGCAGTCATCAACTCCATCCCAACATGCCAGTAACGGTTGTCATCGGAAGCCAGTGGGGCGACGAGGGGAAAGGCAAGATTGTCGACCTCATCGCAAAGGACATTGATATTGTGGCCAGGTACCAGGGAGGCGCCAATGCCGGCCATACCATTTGCTGGGAGGACAAGGAATTCGTCCTTCATCTCGTGCCCAGCGGCATTTTCCACGAGGGCGTACAATGTGTCATCGGCAACGGGGTGGTCATTGATCCCGTTGCGGTGATGAAGGAAATTGACATGATCAGGAACCTTGGGTACGAGGTTGAAGGTCGGCTCCACATTTCCCACAATGCCCACCTGATCATGCCTTATCACAAGAAGGTAGAAGAGGCGAGGGAGCGGTGGCGCGATGCGGGAGCCATCGGTACCACCGGGCGGGGAATCGGCCCTTCGTATGTCGACAAATTTGCTCGCACCGGTATTCGTGTAGTGGATCTCCTTGACAGGGATGTACTCCGAAAGAAACTCATCACGTCCATGGAGGAGAAGAACGCCATTCTCCAGAACGTGTACGGGGCGGATGAACTCGACGTCGATGCCATCATCGACGAATACGTGGAGTTCGACAAGATTATTGATCCATTCGTGACGGACACCACGGAGTTGCTTGGTCAGGCCCTGGCTGATGGAAAACGGGTGCTTGCCGAGGGCGCACAAGGCTCGCTGCTGGACGTGGATTTCGGTACCTATCCCTTCGTCACGTCATCCCATCCGACGGTAGGGGGGTGTTGTACCGGCTTGGGTGTGCCCCCAACGGCTGTGGAGCGGGTCATCGGTATCGTGAAGGCCTACTGTACCCGGGTCGGAAACGGTCCTTTCCCAACGGAGCTGCTCGATGAAACCGGCGAGGAACTCCGGCGAACCGGTGCGGAATTCGGGGCAACCACAGGCCGCCCGCGTCGGTGTGGTTGGCTCGACCTGGTCGCCCTTCGATACACGACCATGATCAACGGCTTTACGGATCTTGCCATTACCAAGCTGGATGTCCTCTCCGGACTTGAGGAGATCAAGGTGTGCACGGGCTACCGGATCAACGGAAAGAGCTCCCGCCGTTTTCCCAACGACATTCGCACACTGGAGGGTATCGAGCCGGAATATGAGACGCTTCCGGGTTGGAAGCAGGATATTACCGGTGCCACATCGATGGAGCAACTCCCAACGGAGGCAAGGGATTACCTTGCTTTCATCTCAGATTACTTGAAGGTTCCTGCCAGCATCGTGTCTTCCGGCCCGAAACGGGAGCAGACCATCGTGTGTTAGAGGCGGATGCGCGCCTATCGCCTTTCCACAAATCTCAAGCTCGGGCTGATTGCCTTTGCAGGGCTCATTGCCGTTGCCTCCCTCTGGTATACGACCCGATTGGTTGCGCAGTTGAAGGCTCGCGAGACGGCCGTGATAGAGCTCTGGGCCCAAGCTCTTGAGCAGGTCCCCCTGGCGCAACAAGAAGCGGCCATGCAGCCCTCTGCAGCCGATTATGACGCCCTCGAGCAGCTGGTTCAAGGTGTTCGCGGTATTGCGGGTCTGACGCCCGAGGATGTGCAGCGATACCGGGCTGCGTTGGCATGGGCACGGACCGGTCATGTGGACCAGGGGATTACCTTCATCCAAGACGCCATCGTATCCAATACGCAGCTGCAAAGCGGCATTCCGGCCATTGTTGTTGATTCAGCGTCGGGCCTGCCCGGTTTTTGGAGGAATGTGGATGTCCCCGTCGAATCGTTTGAGGGCGTCTCCGAAGAAAAGCGTGAGGCATACGTGGAGCAGTTGCTCGCCCGTGCCCAGGAATTGGCTCTGATCAATGAACCCATCCCGATCGTTGTCAATTTCCCGGAAACGGACCTGTTTCCGGCAACGCGCTTTGTGCAGAAATTGTACTATGGCGAATCTGATCTCGTTGCTCGGTTGCGATGGTTTCCGTACATCCAACTGCTCTTTGTCGGTCTGTTTGTGCTCGTTGGATATTTCGGTTTCTCTTACATCCGGCGAAGCGAGCAGAGCAGCCTCTGGGTCGGCATGGCCAAGGAGGCGGCGCACCAACTGGGAACGCCGATCTCAAGCCTTATGGGATGGGTTGAGATGCTCCGTCTGAATCGGAAGGAAGGGGCCTCCAATGAATCAGATGAGGAGGCTTTTCTGGAGATTGAAAAAGATATTGATCGTCTTGAACGCGTGACCTCGCGCTTTTCCGACATCGGGAGCCTGCCCAAGCTTGATCGGCAACCCATCGCACCGGTCCTCGAAACAACCGCGGACTACATCCGTCGTCGACTGCCCAAGCGGGGGGCGTTCATCCGAGTTCACGTTGATGACACAGCCCATTTGGAGGCTCCGCTCAATGCCGACCTGTTTGAATGGGTCATCGAGAACCTTCTCAAGAATGCGCTTGATGCCATGGAAGATGGTCGGGGTACCATCCGTATGGAGGTATCAGGCGCGAACAATCGCATCCGTATTGATGTCTCGGATACCGGCAAGGGTATTGACCGGCGACAGTGGAAGAACATTTTCCGCCCCGGCTACAGTACCAAGCAAAGGGGGTGGGGGCTGGGACTGAGTCTGGCGAAGAGGATCATTGAGGACTACCATGGCGGCTCGCTCACCTTGGTCGGGTCCCGTCTCGGAGAAGGGACAACCTTCCGCATCGAGATTCCGGATCACTGATGGCCGCGACAGTCCGTCCGATTCGGTATCAGTCAAAGAGGAAGCGTTCCCGCAGGGAGGAATCTACCGTGCTGGTTATGGCCACGTAGATGTCATCGCGGTATCGCCATGCCACACGGTAGTAGTCGGGCGCGTTGCGTATGTCTATTGCACTCTCCTCTGCTATCTGATTGAGTATCCGTTCGTCGATCATGAACGCATTGCGTGCACGTTCCAGAAAGCGATAGTCCATGACGAATACAGAGACCCTATCTCCACCCGTCCGGTCCTCGTAATGGACCACAGGGAGCTTCAGGCTGGAACGCAGTTCCACCGTCGAAACACCCTCCAGAGCGCCCTCCTCAAGACGTGGTATGCGCAGGCGCTGATCAAGGCGATCGGCCACATAGCGTTCCACTTGCTCAGGGTCTGAACTCCTGAATTCAGCTTCTTGAACGGTCAAGCCCGCCAGGCCGTCGAACAGCTCGGAGCGGGGTGTTGACGAGGGTCCAGGCTCCGAAGTGATCCAGGATCCTATGGCAGCCGACAGAAGAATGACCAAAACACCCGCAGCAATACGTGCCGGCAGCGGTAGGCGGTCTTTTCTACCCTTTTTCGACGGTTCACTTACCTGCCTCACGGCCTGACGAAGCGTGTCGGGTACCGGAGCCAGGTGCGATGACAGGTAGCGATTCATGGAGGCTTCGAGGGCCTCCATGGTTATCTGGCGTCCGATGTGCGTCTTCTTCTCAGCATCGAGCGCCCGTTGGATGGCCCGCAGAAAAAGCTCCTTCTCAGACGATTCCGACGTGTCTGCGCCACGGAAAGCTCTCGCGATGGCAAGTCTGCGGGAGGGAGGAACGCGTGCCATGAGCCGGGGGAGGATACTATCCAACGATGCCGGCACCTCGCAAGCGGCTAACCATGCGCCCTCCGGCATGGATCGTCCGGAGGCATGATGATGATGCCAGATACGCGTAATCAGTTCTCCCGCATCAGCATGATGCCCCCGTTCTTGCTCTCTAAGCGCGGCGTGAACCAGAGCTACTGCTTCGTCAGCGCTCTCAGCCACCAGCTGGGCATACAGATACAGGTCGTCTACGTCAGGATCCACGTACAATCTTACGTTTTGTCGTCCATGAAGAGGATGTTGACAGGAGCACCTTTTCGGATGTCGAGCAGGTTGGCTGCCGATCCCTGATGGATGGCAATCTCCAAATGGTCCTGGCTGTTGAAAAGAACCGTTGCTTCTCCTGCATCAACGTCGGAATAGGTCACACTGTTCACCGCGATGATGGATGTCCCCGCATAGCACTTGAAATCCCGTCCTCGGCGCTGCGCATCGAACTGGCTGCGTTCAATATTGGTGATGCAGTTACCGAATCGGTCGATATGTACGACCCAGCCCTGGATGCCCTGATCATCAGAAATCGGGAGTGCCCAGTACAGGGAGCGCATGCTGTCCGTAGGAGTACCCGCTGATGAAAGGGACAGGCCAGATGCCAAGCGCGCTGCAATGGGAGCAAAGATGTCCCGTCCATGAAACGTTGCGCTTACACGTTCTTGGCGCCAGAAGCGGGGTTGGTCCAGTTCGACGACCTGGTCAGCTGTCTTATCGGCAAGCACCAGCGAAAAGAGACCATTGTCGGGCCCGACAAAAAGCTGATTTTGGTACTTCATGGCAATCGGCTTTCGGACAGAGCCGACACCCGGGTCGACAACGGCCAGGTGCACCGTTCCGGGTGGGAAGGAGGCTGCGACGCTGCGCAGGATGAAGGCTCCCTCCATGATATCGTGGGCCGCGACGTCATGGGCCACGTCAACCAACCGAAGCTCTGGATTGATACCCAGCATTACGCCCTTCATGGCTGCAACGTATCCGTCCTGCGTGCCGAAGTCGGTCGTGAGTGTCAGTATGCCGTTTGTTGCGAACACGAGGGTACGTGGTAGGCGAAAGCGTGTCTATTCCAGGCAGTAAGATACCACCAACCGGAGGCACTTCGCACCGTGTGCAGTGAAGCCGCATGGATCCTGTCAGGGGCATGCCGTGTTGCACGAATGTGCTTTCGCCCTCCTGTAATCGCCCGTCCTGCATTCGCACCTACCAACCATTCAACCATTCCTGATCGATGCCATCACCCAAGCAGCAGAAAGGAGCCGCGGGCGAAGATATCGCTGCCCGATATCTGGAACAGAAAGGCTACGTCATATTGGAGCGCAACTATCGCTTCATGAAAGCGGAGATGGATCTCATCGCGTTTCTTCCCGCATCCGATTACGAACGGGGAGGAGATTTGGTATTTATTGAGGTGAAATGGCGTCAAGATGCTGCGTTTGCCGCGCCCGAAGCGGCCGTCGGAGCTGCCAAACGACGTAATCTGACCATGGCAGCTGAAGCCTTCCTGCACGAGCGCAAGCTGGAGGGCACGCCGTGTCGCTTCGATATCATTGCCATTGTGGGCAGCGGAGCCTCATTGGACATCGAGCATCTGGAGTCGGCGTTCGTTGCCTGAGCGGCCTGGGAAGGCTGGCGAGCGCGAGTATGTCACCGAGGGCTGGCATTACCCGGACGGTACTCGCGAGGCGGATCATCTGCCACGCGCTCGAATGCCCAGTACCCCATGAAGACGACGGCGTACGGGTCCAGCGTGTCTCCCTTGTAGTCCACGATGGCGGGACCATGATCCAGAAGCGTCCAGGACGTCTGGAATCGGGGATTGGACCGCTCCGGGCGTAACGACCAGTCCAGATAAGCGGGATCTTCCTGTTCTCCCATGAAAATGATTTCCAGGTGTCCGTCGAAA
>JAFMNH010000083.1:7720-11321 GCA_017859335.1 Rhodothermales bacterium
AGGATGTATTCCCCGTCCGTCTGTCCCTCGGACAGCAAGGTCTCCGGCTTTACGGGAAATCGTTGGTTGGCAATGGTGGAGGCTGCCGAAAAAGCATCCCCACGCTTGGAGCCAGCACTCGGTCGGCTGTAGGTCTGGAATCCTTGTGCTTCGCTGCGCCCCGCAATGAGTGCAAGCATGAAGTGCCGGAAGGAGCCGATGAAGGCCTCCCTTCGCCTGGTCTCCCACAGGGCCGCCTCTTCGGCATCGGCCGCATCCAGTTCCTCATACAGGCCTTCGCCGTCGTATCGGACCCGCCCCGGCGTGCTTTCGAAGTCACTCATGAAATACTGTATGCGATACCCCAAGGCCCTGTTCTCGATGAGCAGCGGTGCGGATGCGTGCGCTTTGAACGTACCTCGCGCCTCCTCAAAGTCGAGCACCTCCGGATTCAGGATAACCGTCTGCTCGGCATTCGGCGTTTCTCCGATGAATTCGCGGGTGAAGCGTTCCAGTCGGCGTTTCCAACGCCGGTCACGCTCTGCTTCGACGACGATTTCGCCAATCTCCAGAACCGAGGGCTGCAGTTCGAAATCGAACCGTTGACCCGTATTGTCCCGCAACAGGATGTCCAGAAAGTCGTCTTCGAATCCCAGCATGGAGACATACAGGCGGTGGGCCCCAAGTGGCACATCGGTAAGTGTATATGCTCCATTGCGATCGGAGGTGGTTCCCAGCATCGAGGAGGCAATGAAAACATGCGCCCCCGAAAGCGGCACGCCGGTTTCGGCGTCTGTCACCTGCCCGGTGAGGGTCAGCCTGACCGTCTGACGGCCCTGTACCGTGAGGGCAGGGAGCAGGAACAGGAACACTAGAAGGGCACTTCTTCCGATGGATGGCTTCATGGACAGATGCATTGGAGGGAATAGTGACTTGCCGACGTGCTTTTGGCACAAACTAGACAGCGAGAGGATCCTTGTGTACAAAGCAGGGTGAATTGCCAATCTCAGGAGCTCGACGGCGTCTTGATTGCCTTCGTTGGACGCCTTCCAGGTCGCAAGGAGTCGATTCCGTCCAAAATCAAAAAAACCTTCTGCGCCGGCGGTCGTTAGCGCACCCAGTCGAAACCCAACGATCTACCTACCCCGATGACTCGTCTGCCTTCCATTGGACTGTTCCTTGCGCTCTTCCTGAGTGCCTGCTCATCAGCCCCTGACCTTGATGGGCTTGTCATGGATGCCATCCCCGGTCCCGATGCGGGAAACCCCAACCAGATGCTGGTCTGGAATGGCGATCTGTATCTGCAACTGAACGACATGACGTTCGGCTCGGAGATCTGGCGCCTTGATGAGCGCGGATTGACTCGCCTGACGGATATCGAGCCCGGTGAGGGAAATGCGGCTCCTGCCCGGTTTTTCGTCTACCAGGACCAATTGCACTTTACGGCACTCAAGGAGCCGTATGGCCGGGAGCTCTTCGTGCTTGATGGGACCGAGGATCGGTTGATCAAGGACATTGGAGAAAGCCCCAACAGCTCATCGCCGGTCGGTTTCACAGAGTTCAACGGTGTCGTCTACTTCACGGCAAACGATGACGTTGCAGGCTACGAACTGTGGCAGTGGGACGGCGAAAGCGTTTCATTGACGGCCGATATCAATCAGGGACCGGGAAGCGCCAATCCTGCCTGGTATACCGTGCACGGAAGCGAACTTGTTTTCGCAGCGGAACGAAGCGGTCATGGAACCGAATTGTTCAGGTTCGATGGGGAGACCGTCACCATGGCTGCGGAGTTGAACCCCGGTCCGTCAGGTTCCCGTCCGACCGACCTGGTTGCAGTAGGGGATCTGGTTTATTTCAGCGCCTACACGCCAGAGAGCGGGATTGAATTGTGGTCCTGGGACGGCAGTGAGGCTGCGTTGGTTGCGGATCTTCGACCCGGAACCGACAGTTCCTCGCCGCGCTCACTGACGGCTCATGCCGGTCGGCTTTTCTTTGCTGCAAATCATCCTGAATACGGCATCGAACTGTTCGCCGTTGCGCCGGGTGAAGAGCCGGTGTTGGTCCGTGATCTGCGTCCGGGGGACCGGGACGGCAACCCGCAGGAGATGCACTCCCATGGCGATGTCTTGTACTTCGCGGCCGAAGATGGGGAGCACGGCCTCGAGCTCTGGAGATGGTCGGATTCGACGGGCGTCCAGATGGTGGCGGATATCGATGAAGGCAGCATGGGATCCGATCCTCATGCCTTGATCAGCTACGATGAGGAATGGGTGTACTTCGCAGCGCGAACACAGCGGTATGGAGTCGAGTTGTGGCGCAGCAACGGAAATGTAACCGAGATGCTGCGCGATACATGGCCAAGCTCCTTCGGATCGACGCCCAATGATTTCGTCGTCTTCGGTGACAAGCTGTGCTACTCGGCGGCAGACGAACCGCACGGTAGAGAGCTCTGGTGTCTGGTCCATGCCAACGCCGAGCCCATCATTACACGGGAACGTACCGACCCGTAGGGTCCATGTCCCGACAGGATATCGAAGGGATACGCCCGTTGCGGATGCCTGCCTGTCCACCGGACAGGTTTGGCAGAATCGCTCTGGCCCTGTTGTTGTCCTGGATCATTACAGGGTGCGACAGTCCCGACCGCTTTGCCGTTGAGACACTTCATGTCCAGCGCGTCGGATGGGATACGTTGGACGTCTCAGCGCACTTTGTACAGCGGGTATCTTCCGGGAATACTGCGTCGGTCACACCGGATACTGAAATGGTGACGGTCTTTGATGCCGTCTTCGATACCCTGTACGCAGGACCTCCTGGACGCATCCATATTCCGGATTCGGATCTTGGTAACGAGGAACGCCTTCTTCTTGAGTTGTGTGCATCTCTGGATGTTTGGTCCACCTGCGATCAACGGCACTTTTCAGCATCACCGAAACGGGTGCGCCCTGAATTTGAGGTCACCTTCCCGTTGGATACCATCCACGGCTACGAGCGTGCATTGATTGCCACGGACATTGACCTGGAGCGCAAAGCACATGGATCAGGGGAGTGGGAGCCTCTCAGGCCGGGGAAGCGGCGACCCATATACGTTCAGGCCCGCATCGAAGGGTCATCGGGGGCATCCCTTCGCTTGCCCATCGAGCGAAGCATGCAGCGGTTCATCCTGCCGCGATATGATGGCTACAATGATTTTCGATATGCTATCCAGTCCTCGATGTTGGACACGGATTCCGCTACCGTGGTTTTCGATCTGTACGTCCCCCTTTCAAGACAAGCGCAGCCCGTGAGTTCGCGGCGCTTTGTACTTCGCAGCAAGACCGCTTCGGAGCGCGAGGCAGAAATGCGTACCCTGGTTGAGCGTGCCGGAGCGCAGGTTCTGGATCAGTTGGAAACGAATCGAGAGGTCGAGCGGGCATTCGTTTTCGTCAATGAATGGTCCTATCGGGCACTTGACAGGGTGTATCGGGCCACCTTCGAACTGCACTGGCAGGCGGGCCGTCAGGCTGAGTGGTCTGATTTGAGTGGCGAAATGCAGGTTCGATCGGATGGGGATCTGGGGACATTCACGCTGACCAGGGCCAGTGAAGAGGCCGCGGAGCGATGGGTTCAGCAGATAGGTCAGTCG
>JAFMNH010000084.1 GCA_017859335.1 Rhodothermales bacterium
GCAAAACCGGGTGTCGCGACGGACCGTGCAACGACAGCAGCAGATCCTTACGCGTCTCTTGGAGGCCTCCAAATCCATGGAGCAGCGGGGCAAGGACAATAAACGCGAGGGACGATCGGCCGAGGAAATTCTCAGGGAAAGTCCTGCAGCCCTTCCCCTCCCCGAACAGATGGAGCGGTTGCGACGGGATCTGATCCGCGCCCTCGAGTCTGGATATTCTTCTGACTACGAGGCCCTGATTCGTCGCTACTTTGAACTGTTGCAGACCGAATCCCGTCCGAATTGATGGGCTTGGACGCTTTCGGCCGGAGCGGATTAGACCATGATCACAGGAATCGGGACCGCTCCTCGGGGGTTGGTACCCGGCATGATTCCCGCTTCCCGAACCATGTATACCGGTGGGTGGCAATCCAATTGTAGACCGCATCGCGCAGGGACTTTGGCAGGATGCGCGCCCAGCGCAGCACCGGCCACAAACCATTCATGTGACGGGATATCTGCAGCACCGCATCGGAAGCGGTCCACGCCTTGCCATCCTCGATCAGCACGATGGAGTCGATGTAGTCATCTACCAGGTCCAAATCACGTAGCATGGCCCGACCTTCCTCCGATTGGAGGGCGCCGAAGACAAAACGACCGTCACGATCCCTCTCCATCAGGAAGTTGATACTGGCGTTGCAGAAATTGCATACACCGTCAAACAGTATGACGGAACGAGGAGAATCGGGCATTTCCGTTGCTGCGACCAATCTTGTTCATTATCGGATTTGGGCAGCCCTCGGGCATCGGCCACGTAGAGCCCTGGGCGTTAGGTGCACGGTGCGCACGGGCAGCCGGAGATCGACCCTTCTTCGAAGAACACCGCTCACCCATTTGCCTGCAACGCACGTGCATTCTGGAGGATTCATACGGATCCGCAGAGCGCCATCTTCCGTGGGGTTTTGTTTGTATCAATACGCTTGAAAAAACAGCCTTTTGTCGGTATTTTGTGTACTCAGCATGAAGCGCGTCATGGCAGTGTCCCCAGAGCGCATCATGCCGGCCCACCGACCGGGAAATGGAGGTGCCTGCTTTTGCTCTTCAAGGTTCATATGGACCCGATAGATAGCCTAAGCAACGATCCAGAGCCACACCCTCTGCTAGAGATGACAGGGTTTGCTCGACCTGCTCCGGTCACATCGTACCGACAAGTGAGACCCAACCCGTGATCCAGGTATGGCAAATGCGATGAGGATTCTGTTCATCTCCGGAGAAGTTGCTCCGTTCTCGAAGACCACCAACGTGGCGTCCATCGTCCGCTCTCTCCCGGAAAGCCTGCATGAATCGGGGGCGTACGAGACCCGCATCATGATGCCACGGTACGGGACCGTAAGTGAACGCAGAAACCGACTACATGAGGTCATCCGCTTGTCCGGCAGTGAAATCACCTTGGGCGAGCGTACGGAAACCCTGCGTGTCAAGGTAGCTTCGATCCCTGGCATTCGGCTACAGGTCTATTTCATGGACAATGACTACTACTTCAAACGCAAGGGGATCTACGCCGATCGTCAAGGCAAACTCTTTGAGGACAACCTGGAGCGATCCGTCTTTTATGCCCGCGCCGTCATTCGGACCATCCGCAATCTGGGCTGGCAACCTGACCTGATCCATGCATTCGGTTGGCTCTCCGGTATGGTACCGTATGTGTTACGAACGGAATTCGGAGATGATGACTTGTTCAAGGACGCGAAGGTCGTTTATACGCCGGATGCCGTGGACTTCGAGGCACGTATTGATGAGGCAGGTTTTGTGAATCTGAGCCTCAAACCTGACGAACGCCTCATCGGGCAGGAACCATCGGAAGCCGGGCAGACATTTGCAGATGCCGTCCTGCTCGCGCCCGGCAGTGAAGGCACCAGCACTGCCGCCTTCAGCGGTGACAAAGAAAGTGAAATGGAGGAAGCCGTTTCCGTGTATCAGCGTTTTGCGAACAGCGTTCCTGCCTGAACACGCAGAAATGCCTTGCTGAGGGGAAACATCACCGGGAAGGCCGGCATTGTACTCCGAAACCCCAGGTCACCCACTTGGGGTTTCGCCTTTCGGGCCGCGAATGACCCGCTGCCGAACCCACACTTCCGAGATGACAGAGCCGATTTCCCCGGATGACGCGTCCGGATCCCTGCCCAGCAGATACTGCCTGATGTCCCTACTTCCCATAGAAACCGAGCGTGCGACCTGGGCGCGCCAACGCCGTCACTTCACTCTCCCTTTGGTGCTGCTGGTTTGCCTGCTGCCCATGTTCGGATGCGATGACCCTTCCAATGTCGGGCAAGGGCTGCTGGACGCCCAGGCTGGGGAAACACGCATCATTCCGCTCTCACCCGGGGAAGTATCAGCAGGCGATCGATCCGACCTTACGGGCGGCAATTCGGCATCGGGAGCCGTCCGGGCACTCGTAGGTGTGGTTGACGATCCTGTCATTGGTACGATGCGGTCCACAGGTTTCGTGGATTTCGTGCCCTCGAGTCAATTCGGATCAGACTTTCTGAACGGGTCCGTTTCCTGGGCAGGTCTGGAACTGAATCTGGATTACCGATACGGAGATACCACAGGCGTCCTGCAGTTCGACCTCTACGGGGTCGCCGAGAGTTGGCTCTCCTCAGAGATAACCGCCGACGCAGATATTCCCCTCGGCAGTCTCGTGGCCTCCTATGAAGTGCCCGTGCGAGAAGGCATCGTTAGCCTCCCCTTGCCTGAGGCATGGGTGGCAGCGAATGACGCCCGTCTACGCAGCGAGACCTTCACGGATGCCTTCCATGGTTTCAGTATCGTACCTACGGCCGGCAATGCCATCGCAGGCTTCAGATTCACAGAATCCGCCCTGAGAGCCACCGTGGTCCCAGGAGATACCGTGTCCTTCGCCTTGTCCAAGGTTGGAACCGTGACGGAAGTGGACGCCGACCGGTTACCGTCGGACTATGTCATCCTCCAGGATGGTGCTCCACACGGCGTTTTCCTGCGCTTCCCTCTGCGCGGTGATGGGCTGGAGGAATCCCTGATCCACCGGGTAACTCTGGGACTCACTGCCGAGAACCTGGATGCGCGCTATCCCGATTCCTTCCTGCGCCCCCTGCCAAGTGTCCTCGGAATGGAGGCCGTGTCTGCCGACGGACTGACCCGTCTTGAAATAGCTGAGGTAAGCATCAACGCCGATGGTCGGTTCATCATCGACAATACGACCTTGACCAACGTCTTCCAGTCAGCGAATCTGGGGAAATCCGTATTGGATCGTTTTGAGCTGTATTTCCCAGCAGAGCAAAGCGGTGTTGGCTTCTTTGCCTTTCCCCTCGACAGCGGCTCCTCCATCGAGGCCCTGATAACGGCCACCACCATCAACTGACCCGCCCGATGATTCCTATTTCCAAGGGACGAATGCTCTTGATCGCTGGTGCCCTCCTGGTCGGATGCCTGTTTGCCACCCCCGCCGCCGCTCAGAATTCAAACGATGGATCCGTCTACAGTCGGTTCGGACTGGGCGAGCGTCAAACCTGGTTATCTGGTAGAAGCCAGGCCATGGGTGGTGGCGGTCTTGCGCTGTCATCCAGCCTCTATGCAAACCCGCAAAACCCCGCCTCCCTGAGTGACCAGATACTGACCCGTTTTTCAGGTGGACTCACGTACGAATCCATCACGACGGAAGCAGACGGTTTCGATCAAGGCAGGTTGGCTTCGGGATCCCTCTCCGGAGTTCATTTGGCGTTCCCCCTTCGGGTCAACAAGATCGGCCTCGGCCTGTCCATGACGCCCTTCACCAGGGTTTCCTACCGGATTCAGGACGTCGGACAGGTCACGCTGTCGCCTGAATCCCAGGAATCTGCTGCCTTTATCAAGGAATTCAGTGGAAATGGTGGTCTCTACGAACTGTCCGGCGGTGTGGGGCTGAGGGCCACTTCCCGCCTCAGCGTCGGAGCCCGCATTGGCATGGTATTCGGCATTCTTGAGGAAGCCCGATCAACCCGCTTCAATGATGCACGGTTCGTGGACAGGACCGTACGTGAGTCCACCCGTTTGCGCGGAGCTGCCCTCACGCTGGGTGCACGCTTTGCGGTTCCCAATATGCCGGAGGGTATGGGGTTGGTGGTCGCTTCTACCGTAACGCTGCCTGCCACACTTCGTGGTGAGCGCTCCTCTGCCCTGACCACTTCTGTGGGCAGGGATACGCTCGGAACGACGTCAGAAGGGGACGTTACCCTGCCAATGGCAGTCCGTGCGGGCATTGCCTTCCAACCGTCCCGTGCATGGACGATCCTCGGCGATGTCACGTGGGAGGAATGGACGGCCATCACATCGGATTTTGCCCTGCCAGGACTCCCTTTGGATGGATCCGGTGCATTGTCCAACCGGGTCCGCGCCTCGACTGGTATTGAGTTGTGGCCCGGTTCCGGACGTCCGTTCGCCTCCTACGGTGCTATGATCGCCTATCGACTCGGCGTCTACACGGACCGAGCCTATGTGTCACCGATGGAAGGACAGAGCATCCGGTCCGTTGGGATTACGGGCGGACTCAGCCTTCCCTCCCTCGTGCCTGGCACGACTATTGATTTGAATGTAGATGTAGGCCAGCGTGGTCAGAGCGATGCTGGTCTTGTAAAGGACCGTTATATCCGGTTCGGGCTGAACATAAATTTTGGTGAACGTTGGTTCGATCGCTTGCCCTTGGGCTGAAACAGGCGTCATCTTCCATAGACTGTACCCCACACGTACTGAAACACGACAGGTACCATGACCTTCCGTCCCCTCTCCCGGCTCCATGTTGCGGCCGTTGCTCTCCTGGCCTTGTTCCTCTCACTGCAAGCAGCTACGCCTGCACTGGCCCAACCTGAGCCGGAATGCAACGAGAACGATGTGCCCA
Source organism: Rhodothermales bacterium (assembly GCA_017859335.1). Taxonomy (GTDB): domain Bacteria; phylum Bacteroidota; class Rhodothermia; order Rhodothermales; family UBA10348; genus JAAZVD01. The sequence goes on from JAFMNH010000084.1 coordinate 4,892, forward strand.
TGAATTACAGCCTCTACTACGAGGACTATAAAATTGAGAGCTGGGAGACCTCCCTACCCTACCTGAAGTGGATTCTGAAGTGCGCTCCGGGATTCCCGGGCAACAATGACCGCAACTATGAACGCCTTGTAGATGTCTACGAGGGCCTCGCACTGGGCTCCGAAGCGGACCTGCAACGAGCCTACCTCGACTCTGCATTGTTTGTCCACGATATAGCCGTAGACTCCCTCGGTGCCAAAGGCGTGGAGGCCGATCCCTTCGACTGGGCCTTCTCCAAAGGACGGTTCATCCAAAAGCACAACGCACTCCTGCCTGATCGTCAAACTGATGTGGGCGCCATCTACCAGGAGGCCTACGATATTGACCACACCCGCCTGCAGAACTACTACATCAACTACATCATCGCCGATCTGGTCAGCAAAGATCAGAAGGGGGATGCAGTGGACTTCATGGATCGGGTCGAAGGTGACTTTGCTGGCGATGCAGAGGTACTGACCACCATCGAAACGTGGCGCGGGCAGCTCTTCACATCACCCGAGGAACGGATCGGCTTCCTCGAAAGCCAAATTGAGAAAAACCCGGACGATGGCGAACTGAAGGCCGAGCTGTTGCAACTCTACATCGACGAGGGAATCCGGGATATGGCATACCAGTTGGCCGACGAGGTCATGATGGATGCACCCAGCGGCCGACTCTACCGGACCGTAGCCAAAATGCGTCTGGATGACGGGGATACGGACGAGGCCATCCGTCTCTATGAAGAGTCGCTCGAAATGGAAGGAGGATCAGACGCCGCTCGGGAAGTGTATTTCAATATCGGCATTGCCCACCAGCAGGAGGGTCGTCTTGCCAGCGCTCGTTCGCAGTTCCGGCGGGCTCTCGAGACGGATCCCAGCTATGTGCAGGCCCTGATTGCCATAGGCGACCTGTACGTGACTGCTGTGCAGGGTTGCGGCTCGTTTGAGCGTGAAGATCGCGCGGTGTACTGGTTGGCTGCCGACTATTTCGACCGGGCCGCTTCGCGTGCCGAAAGCGAAACGTACGCCAATCAGGCACGTCAGCGTCGCCAGAACATCCAGCGATTCTTCCCGACGGCAGAGGACAAGTTCTTCAAGAACTGGAATCCTGGAGACCGCTATACGATTGATTACGGGTGCTACACCTGGATCGGTGAGACAACCACCGTTCGCTGAGACCAGCGTACAGCGGATTCGATATGTTCAGTCCGGAAGGGGCGCTCCCTAGAGGGAGCGCCCCTTCTTTCTAGGCGGCGCATCGGGCTGGCCGATGCGCCGCCTGGAAAAGCCACGTAATTCAAGATTAAATGACACGTGGACCCATGCACGTCCGTTGGATTTCGAGTCCTGCATGCCGATTTTTAGCCGCTGGTCCGCATCCAGGGCGCACAGACAGCCTGAGCGCCCCTTCACCTGAAATGCCCCCATTACCATGTCCCTGATTGCAGATATCCAAGCCCGCCAGATTTTCGACAGCCGCGGAAACCCGACCGTCGAGGTGGATCTCGTCACCGAGGATGGCCATTTTGGACGTGCAGCAGTGCCCAGTGGGGCATCAACGGGTGAACACGAGGCCGTAGAGCTTCGCGATGGGGACGCAGAGCGCTATATGGGAAAAGGGGTCACCCTGGCCGTTGACAACGTCAACGAGATCATCGCTGACGAATTGCAGGGTTTCCATGTCTTTGATCAGGCTGAAATAGACCAGTTCCTCATCGATCTGGATGGTACGCCCAACAAGTCCCGTCTCGGGGCCAATGCGCTCCTGGGCGTATCCCTGGCCACCGCCAATGCAGCCGCTGCCGCTGCTGGATTGCCGCTGTTCCGCTACATCGGAGGGGCCAGTGCCCGTACCCTGCCCGTCCCCATGATGAATATCATCAATGGGGGTCGACACGCGGATAACAGTGTCGACATGCAGGAGTTCATGATCATGCCAACCGGCGCTCCTTCCTTCACCGAAGCCTTGCGCATGGGATCAGAGGTATTCCACCACCTCAAAAAGGTCCTGCATGACAAAGGTCTCGGCACGGCTGTCGGCGATGAGGGAGGTTTTGCGCCAGACTTGAAGTCAAACGAGGAAGCCCTTGAGGTCATCCTGAAGGCCATCGAGAATGCGGGATACGTACCAGGCGACGATATGCATATTGCTCTCGATCCTGCATCCTCGGAAATGATGAAGGATGGTGGTTACTGCTTCTGGAAAAGTGATCCCGACCGGATTCGCTCCTCAGATGAAATGGTTGCCTTCTGGGCCGATTGGGTAGCGCGTTACCCCATTATTTCCATTGAGGATGCCATGTCGGAGAACGACTGGGATGGATGGAAGAAGCTGACCGATGCGGTTGGCAACAAGGTTCAGTTGGTTGGGGACGACCTCTTTGTCACCAACACCTCGTTCCTGCAGCGTGGTATCGATGAGGGTTGTACCAATTCCATCCTTATCAAATTGAACCAGATAGGAACGCTGACCGAAACGCTTGATGCCATCAATCTGGCCCACAAGAGCGGCTTTACCGCTGTCGTATCCCATCGGAGTGGAGAGACGGAAGACACAACCATTGCCGACCTGGCTGTCGCCACCAATGCCGGGCAAATCAAGACGGGTTCAGCCAGTCGCTCCGACCGCATGGCCAAGTACAACCAACTGCTTCGCCTGGAAGAGCTCCTCGGAACCTCTGCCTTGTATCCCGGCATGAATGCGTTTCGTTTTTAGTACCTTGGGAGCGGAACCTGCAGTGTCCGATTCATGGCGTTATTCTCGAACATTGGTCCGCTGATCCGCCGCTCCCGAGTGCTTCTGCTTTTTTTGGGAGCGGGTATACTTACGCTCTGGGTACTCTTTTTTGACAGCCACAGTATTGCTTCACGCGTCCAGCTGATGGCTGAGCGCTCTGACCTTACGGCCGCCAATGCCGTCCTGCAGGAACGCATCGACACGTTGGAGGTCATGCTTAGTCGGCCCCTCTCGGAGGCTGAGATTGAGCGTCTGGCTCGAGAAGACTATTTCATGAGTCGACCCGGCGAAACGGTATATTCCGTGCGTGACGAACGGTGATGCACCCATCCGAGGGGACCCAACGGCGCTGAGTAGTATACCGGCCTGCGATATCTCCATCACGTAAGACTATGAGACAACAGCGACTGGCCTTGGGCATCGACCTGGGAGGCACCTCCATCAAGGCAGGACTGGTATCTGAGCGCGAGGGTCTTATCCGTGAGCACTCGGTCATCACCGAAGCCGAAAAGGGGGCTGACCGCGTCCTAGATCAGATTGCGGAATTGGTGAGCGGTTTCCTTGACGATCATCCCGATCTGCTCGGTATCGGTCTGGGATTCCCCGGAGCGGTCAACTGGGAACGCTCAGAAGCCATCAAGCCCGTAAATATTGCGGACTGGGATCGGGTCAACGTGCCTGAGGCGCTTCGCGGCCGACTTGGCAGCACAGGTATCATTCTTGTGGAGAATGATGCCAATGCAGCAGCGCTGGGCTCGTGCCAGTTTGGAGCAGGGCGTCATTTCGACTCCTTCATCATGGTAACGTTGGGCACCGGTGTAGGCGGCGCCATCATCTACCAGAATCGGATTTTCCGTGGCGCTACGGGCTCTGCCGGAGAAATCGGGCACATGACCATCGACTTCAAAGGACCGATGGCCCGCAGCGGCATCTCAGGAGCTGTGGAAGCTTATCTTGGGCAACGTTTCCTGTCGCGCCATGCGCGCTACCAACTCATGAACAAGAAGGATAGTCTCGTGCATGGAATGGCGGGACCGGACCTTCTGGACATGTCACCGAAGATCCTCCACGAGGCCGCTCTGCTCGGTGACGAGGGCTCCAAAGAGATCCTGGCATGGGCAGGAAACAAGCTGGGCATCGTACTTGGCTCAGCAGTCAACTTGCTCGACATTCGCAAAATTGTTGTCGGCGGAGGCATTTCTGCCGCGGGCAACTTCATTCTGGATGCCGCCCGGGAATCCTTGGTCGCATTTACCACACCGGCACTGCGCGATGGACTTGAAGTCGTTCAGGAGCCTGGGGGCAACGATATGGGTATGCTCGGTGCAGCCCACCTGATTTTCCAGCAAGCTGACGGGTTGCTCTGACCCTCTTCACGCCTCTACGCTGCGTCCTGCCCTTCATACCGCCAACACCCCTGTCCTCCCGGTCGGACCGGGAAGAGGCGCGATCCTGTGTCTGTTGTTGCTGATTGCCTATCCCTCCCGTGCGCAGCAAGGCCAGATTACGAGTCCCGTCACGATAACGGCGTCTGACTCCCTCGTTTTTCGCCTCGGTGGTCCACAGCGGGCGGGCACTCTCTACGGCACCGCCTCGGTTACCTATGAAGATGCCATCCTCAGTGCCTGGGAAATCGACCTGCTTCTGGGTGATGAGGAGTTGCATGCCCGCGGATTGGTGTCTGACAGCGGATGGGTCGGCAAACCGCGTATTCAGCAGGGTCAGGATGAATTCACGGGGTCACAGCTGGCGTTCAATCTGAAGACGCAACGTGGTAGGGTCGTTGGCGCTCAGACACAGTACGAAGAGGGCTTTATTGCCGCCGATATCGTGAAGGCGCTGGAGGACTCGACTGTATTCATCCGAAACGGCGTCTACACCACCTGTTCCTGTGTGGAAGATCCCTCCTATTCCCTACGCTCGAAGACCATGAAAATGGTGGATCGGGAATGGATCTATACCGGACCTATCCAACTCTACCTGTTCAATATACCGACACCGCTGTGGCTTCCCTTCGGCTTTCTGCCCGCCCGTGACAATCGCCGTTCCGGACCGTTGCCACCCACCTACGGGGAAGACGAATTTGGATTCTACCTCCGCGACTGGGGATGGTATTTCGCCATGAACGACTACATGGACCTTCAACTGCAGGGCGGGTTCTGGACACGCGGCTCATGGGAGACCCGGACCCTGTACCGATACCGGAAAATGTATGCCTTTGACGGTCAGCTCAGCATCGATTACGGTCGATTTCGTAACGGGGAACGTGGAGATCCCGGCTTTTCTGTGCGCCAAACCAATTCCCTGCGCTGGAACCACAATCAGACTATCGGGCAACGCACGAATTTCAATGCGAACGTCAACCTGTCATCTTCGTCCTACCTGCGGGCTGTCTCCCAGAATTACGATGACCGTGTCCGGCAGGATATCCAGTCCAGCCTGAAATTCACCAAGCGCTGGAAGGGACAAAACCTGTCTGTGCAGGCCAACCAGCGACAACAGCTATCCACGGGGCAGGTAAGCCTGACGTTGCCATCGCTTTCGTTTTCCCAACGCTCGTTCCAACCCTTTGAACGCGGTAACCGAATGCCTGGCAGCCGCGAATCCGTGTGGGACAAGCTGACGCTCGGCTACAATGCATCGGTTACGAACCGATTCAATTATATCCCATTGCCTGATGACGTGCTGCTGGCACGCGGGGACACCCTGGCTGCGGAGATCTCCTGGTGGGACGCTGCCCTGTCCGCCGAAGACTACAGGCGCGCTACGGGCAAGGATGTCCAATACGACTTTCAGGCCACCCATCGCATTCCCATTTCCGCTCCTTTCTCCTTGAATCGGGTCCCGCTGCTTGGCGCCATCAACCTGAACTTCAATCCCAACATCAGTTACACGGAGAACTGGTACCTGCGCACCCAGCGTCGCTCCCTTGATGAGGAAAGCGGAACGATTGCTGAAACGCAGGAATCAGGGTTCTTTGCCCTGCGTCAGTTTACATCGTCTTTTTCGGCCAGCAGTGTCTTTTACGGACTTTTCCCGGTTTCATTTCTTGGTTTCGAGGGCATTCGACACACCGTACGGCCGAATGTGGGAATGTCTTTCAGGCCCGATTTCTACGGAGACCGCTGGGGATACACACGATCCTACGTGGATGGGTCCGGCAACGAGGTTACCTACCCAGTCGTCTCGGGTGTATCCCGTGGCCGCCAGCAGGCCCTGAATGTGTCCATCAACAATACATTCGAAACGAAGCGCAGAATAGCAGCGTCATCGGACGAAGACGGTCGCAGCTCCCGTAATCCGACACTCAAGCTGTTTGATGTAAATGTCTCCTCATCCTACAACTTTGCAGCTGATTCCCTGGGCATGGCAGATATCAATCTATCTGCGCGTACCCGTGTGTGGGGAAAGGTGGATCTGGACCTGCGAAGCGCGTTTTCGCCCTACGAATTGGGTGTAAGCGGTGCCCGAATCAATCAGACTGCCTTCTCCTGGTCCTCGCCCCTGGGTCGAATGACCTCCACCAGCATCACGCTGCGAACCTCCCTACGATCCCGCCAGGGTGCGGGCGACCGACCCATCACTACGCCGCGCGGTGGATTTCTCCAGTCAGCAGGCCAGCTGGCCAATGCAGGAGGCGTCATGGGGACGGGGGCAACTACGTTT
>JAFMNH010000085.1 GCA_017859335.1 Rhodothermales bacterium
TATATCGGCGGAGCCAAGGACACAAACGTGCCCATCCCCCACCTGATCTCGCAGGTCGGAAAGGAGCGTCTGAAGGGCATTTGAATCCGCACCATCGATCCGACCGGCGATCAGTTTGACACCGCCCAGGTCTTGGGCGCTCGACACCAGCGCGCTCATTTTGCCGCGCAGGGCTTCGACACGTAGTGTTTCAGCTTCTTTCTCGAGGGCCTTTGTGCGTGCCAGCAGATCAGCCACTTCTTCGTCCGAGGGGCGCTGCAGCGTCTTGAACTGCTCGCGCACGCGGCCCAGTTCATCGGCTTCGGTGCGGGTGTAGCTCAGGGCGTCCATACCGGCCACTGCTTCCACGCGGCGGATACCGGCGGCCACGGAGCCCTCCGAAACAAAGCGGAAAAGGCCGATCTCACCGGTGGCGCCCACATGGATGCCACCGCAAAGTTCGATCGAATACTCAGGATCGAACGTGATCATGCGGACGGTTTCGCCATATTTCTCACCGAACAAGGCCGTGGCGCCACGCGCCAGGGCTTCCTTGATGGGCACATCACGATCTTCCTGTTTCTGGATATTGCGCTGAATGACGGCGTTGACGCGATCCTCGATGGCCTTCAGGTCCTCATCGCCAACCTTCTCGAAATGCGAGAAGTCGAAACGAAGATGATTGGGTGCCACCAACGACCCTTTCTGCGCCACGTGGTCGCCGAGGCGCTCGCGCAGGGCGGCGTGCATGAGGTGGGTCACCGAGTGGTGCTTGACAATGCGTTCGCGACGTGCTGCGTCAACGATAGCCCTGACGTCCGAATCGGCATCCTCGGGCAGGGACTCCACGATGTGGATGATGCGTCCCCCCTGCTTCTGCGTGTCGAGTACACGGATTTCCTGTCCACCGACATTCAGAAGGCCGGTATCGCCTACCTGTCCACCGCTCTCTGCGTAGAAGGGCGTGGCGTCGAGGATGATCTCATGGACGCTTTCGCCGTCCTTGCCCTCTACCGAGCGCATGGCGCGAATGCGGGCGGCTCCTTCGGCAGCCTCGTATCCGGTAAAGGCGGAATCATCACCGGAAGAGACTTCCGTCCAGCCGCCATCGCCCGAAAGATCGACCTTGAAGGAAGACGCCGCGCGGGCACGCTCTTTCTGCTCGTCCATGAGCTCGGCGTAGCGCTTCATGTCCACATCGAAGCCGGCTTCGCGGGCCATGAGCTGCGTCAGGTCGACCGGGAAGCCATACGTGTCATGCAGCAGGAAGGCGATTTCGCCCGCCAGCTTACCATCCTTGGCGTTGGCCAGGAAGTCAGCCACCCTCTCATCCTTGGATTCGCCATGCGTCCAGGCTTTGCCCAGGAGGTCCATGGTCGAGCGGTCCTTTTCAATGGATACCGCCATGGCGCCATCGCCTGTCAGGTGTTCAGCCACCGTCTCAAAAGACTCGATGCCGAGGCCCAGCGTTTCTAGGAAACTCTCCTCTTCGGCCCCCACCACACGCTCGATGTAGGCCTGTCCCTTCTTGAGCTCGGGAAACTGATCGCCCATTTCCTTTACAACGACATCGACCAAGTCGGTCATCGTCGGTTTGCGGAAGCCGAGCGTCTGGTATCCGTAACGCACGGCGCGGCGCAGGATGCGGCGGATGACATAGCCGCGGCCAGCGTTGCCCGGCATGACACCATCAGCAATGGCAAACGAAATCGTTCGCAGGTGATCGGCCATGACGCGCAGGGCAATGGCTTGCTTTTGGGCCTCGTCGGACGTGTCGGCGTCGATCTCGGCGTAGGGCTTGCCGCCCGTGGCCTCGGACTTGGCCGAAATGGCGTTCAAGATGGGCTGGAAGACGTCGGTGTCGTAATTCGAGCGCTTGCCCTGTAGTACGGCCACCACGCGCTCGAAGCCCATGCCGGTATCCACGTGCTTGGCCGGGAGCGGCTTCAACGAGCCGTCCGTCTGCGCATTGTACTGGATGAAAACGAGGTTCCAGATCTCGATGACCTGCGGATGGTCCTCGTTCACGAGCTCGATGCCAGGCTTGGCGGCGCGCTCCTCGTCCGAGCGCATATCGTAGTGGATTTCCGAGCAGGGACCGCATGGCCCCGTATCGCCCATCATCCAGAAGTTGTCCTTCGATCCGCACCGCATGATGTGCGTGTGCGGGATCGTGGTCTCCGACTTCCAGAAACCTTCGGCTTCCTCGTCGGCGTCGAGGCCTAGTCCATCATCGCCCTCGTGGACGGTGGCGTACATCCGCTCGGGGTCCAGGCCCCATGTTGACGTCAAAAGCTCCCAAGCCCATCCGATGGCTTCCTTCTTGAAGTAGTCCCCGAAGGACCAGTTGCCCAGCATCTCGAAGAACGTGTGGTGATACGTGTCGTACCCCACCTCGTCGAGGTCATTGTGCTTGCCAGAGACGCGCAGGCACTTCTGCGTATCGGCCGCTCTGTCGTAGGAACGCTCCCCTTCGCCCAAGAAGACGTCTTTGAACTGATTCATGCCCGCGTTCGTGAACATGAGCGTCGGATCGTTGCCGGGAACGAGGGAGTCCGAAGGCACGATCGCATGCTGTTTTTCCTTGAAGAAGGCCAGGAATTCAGCGCGGATCTGGTTGGCGGTCTTGGGAGTGCTCACGATGATGGTCGATGAACGGGAGAGCGAATGATATCAACGATCGGAAGATACGCGAGCAAACCATTTGCTGAGGCGAGGAATCCAAGAAGTATCCCATTGAAGGCTGAATACACCACACTGTAACCCTTGGCTCCCGATGCTCGTAGAGACCTCCATACGTTCCAAGACCAGAGACAAAGCAATCCAACGCCCTCCATGCACACCTTCATCCAAACGACCCTGCTGGCTATCGTTTTCGTCTCCAGCGGGCTCAACCCATTCCAAGACACCCAGCCCGTGGGCGCCACAGAGGACACGCTTGAGCTCCCGTCCTCTCCCGACGAAGAGATCATGATCAGCGAGCAGTTCGCTGTTCAGGAGGGAGCCACCTTGTTCATCGATATTGCGCACGCTGAGGTGACGATTCTGACAAGCTCCCGAACGAGTGCAGACGTTGAGGTATCGCTGGAGTCGAATCGCATGAGCCGCGCTCGTGAGCGCTTCGAACGAATGAACTGGCAAGTCCACCAGGAAGAGGGCAATATCGTTGTAACCGCCGAAACCCTCCGCGGATGGAACAACGTGAACATGGATATTGACGTCACGGTGCATATCCCCGCGCGCTTCAACATCGACGTGGTTACGACACACGGCGATGTCGACCTGGAATCAATTGAGGGCGAGCTCTCGGTCGTTACCACCCACGGTGATGTGCAGATGGACGATGTGATGAGCTCCAGGATACGGGTTACATCCTCTCATGGCGATATCGAAGGGCGCGAGTTGAGCGCTGACACGATCGAACTTCGGACATCCCATGCGGACATCGAGGTGAACAGGGTAGACTCCGGGGAATTCAGCGCCATCACATCCCACGCCGATGTCGACATCGGATTGCTTCGGGGCGAGAGCCGCATTCGGACGTCCCACGGTGATGTCGATGTGGCGCTGGCCGACGACATGGGCCTTGATGTCGAGACAGAGCATGGCGACGTGGACGTTCGTCTGGCCAAGGAGGCTCGCATGGATCTGGATCTACGTGGCGGTGACGTCGACGTAAGCTCCTCCGTCGACATGGATGGCCGCATCTCAGAGGATACTGCACGTGGCAGGATCAACGGCGGAGGCGCCGCACTTCGCGTTCGCACTACATACGGCGAGATCCACGTTCGCTGAGTTAGTAATCTCTGATCCGGCGAGAGAAGCCACGGCGGACCTCAGAACGTACCGCCAAAAACCAGTGCATTGAAGAAAAGGCGTTGCGTGCCATGCCAGTAGGCGCGGAAGTTCAAGCGCTCTTGGAACAGGATTACATTGCCCCGACCATATCCCGTGGCCAATACCGCGGGTCTGCCGGGAAGCTGGGCCAGCTTTTCTTCCGAGAGGTATCCAGACATCAAGGGATTGTCATCATAGTGTCCAATCACTTGCGTTGGAGATCCGTTGTTCTCGTACACGGTCGAACCCTGACGGAACATGGCCAACTGGTCTGGCATGCCGTAGGCTACCGGATGCGTCGTGTCCAGGTTGACGGCAAAGATGGAGCCGCCAATACCCTGCGCGCCACGGGCATCCCCGAACTGGTTGTAGTTGAGCCCTGCGTAGATCGAGTCCATGTCCAGGGACTGAGCCTCCAGGTCGAAGAGCTCGTTGGACACGGCCCAACTGGCGCCACCCGACATGACAACCAGTGTGCCGCCACTGCGCGTCCAGTTCTTGACCGCGTCGGCTGAAGCGCCCGAAAGACTGCCCGTGACCACGATCACGGAATACCGATCCAGGTCCGCGCGAGCAAAATCGGCCGGCTCCAAGAGCGATACCGGCATGCGGAAACGCTCGGAGATGGCATGCCACGCTTCGCCAGTGGAGTATGAGGAAACGCCCGGTCCTGCGGTCATCGCAATGCGCATAGGCTCAAGGGTATCCGTGCTGCCGCCGCCCAGGTCCGGACCATCCGGTGTCAACCCGGTGTCAGCCATGTACACCTCTACGTGGTCTTCTGCCACGGCCGTCCGGATAATCTCGTGGATCGGACCATGATCGACCACCTGACCCGGAACTGTTCTGGGCTGCAGCTGCACGATGACCGTACCCCTGTCAAACCACATTTTTTCGCCAGCCACAATGGCGCTGAATGGATGATGGGCCAGACGAAGCGGTACGCCGGCTGCCTGAAGACGATACACCGTGCGCGGCGCAAAGAATCGATTCCACTTGATCAGGTAGGCCACACCGTCCGTATTGCCGGTGATGCTGCCACCGTCTAGCGCAACGGGTGCATCAATGACATCACCCGCAATGTCTTTGATATCGGCGCGCGTTGGCAACCAGTCCACATCGAAGGCCAGCGGCAGGGTCCAAGTGGACACGTCGTAGAAGAGCGAGTCCTCGTAAACGAGCGTACGCTCTGTAAACGCCTTGATGGCGCGGTACTGCGGCTGCTCGGCTGGCACGACATAGCCATTGCCAGCACGGACCGTCACACCATCGATGGTTACATCTTCGGTCAATTGGTGGAACTGCACGCGATGGCGCTGCATGAGCTGCGTGAACCGCTGCGCTCGTGTGCGACCTTCCTCCAGGGAAAGGATCCAGCCGGTGTTGTCCGCGCGACGGGCCTCGGCCAGGGCATCCCGGTAGAAGTCCCGCTGGTACTGCAGGAGCTTCGTGCGCAAGGACACACCGGCCTTCAACGTCGTAAGGGACGTCACGAACTGATTGCGCACCGTGTAGGCGTAATGCAGGATGCCATCATCCGTCGTCGCCATCAAGGCACGGGAGGAGGCCTGCTCGAACAGGATACCCACGCTGCCATTGACATCCGGAAAGGCCGAGCCCTTACCCAAGAAGAAGTCGTCGAAGCTTTCCTCCGAGTAGTACGCCGCACCGATCTCATCCAGTCCGGCGGCATGGTAGGTGGCAATCTCCGCCGTCAGCTCCGTATTGAGCGTCGGGGTGTTCGGATTGTTGCGACTCGGAATGCCCGGCTGGAAGAAGAACGTGGAGTTGCCGCCCATCTCGTGATGGTCGGTCAGGATATGCGGGCGCCACTCGTGGAAAACACCCATGCGGCCTACGCTCTCTGGGTGCTGCGCCACCATCCAGTCCCGGTTCAAGTCGAACCAGTAGTGGTTGGTGCGTCCACCCGGCCAGGGCTCATTATGCTCCCGGTCTTGTCCGTCTGCGGTAGCAACACCGCCCCGATTGCGATTCACCCAATCCGCAAAGCGATCCCGCCCATCCGGGTTGAACATGGGATCGATGATAATGATGGCATTCTCGAGGGCATTCTCCAGGTCAGCCCCCTGCCCAGCGGCCAGGTGGTAGAGATAGAGCACAGCCGCCTCGGTACCCGAAGCCTCATTGCCGTGCACGCTGTAACCCTGATGCAGTACGACGGGCATATCGGCAAGCATCGCATCTGAAACACTTTCCGGATCGTCCGCCACGCGCTGTTGTGCCGCAAGGATGTCATCCAATCGGGCATGATTGGCGGGGGACGTGACGATGGCGTGGATCAGGTTGCGCCCCTCATAGGTCCGGCCGTGTACGCGCAGCTCTACGCGATCGCTTGCCTCGGCCACGGCGCGGTAGTACCACTCCACTTCATGCGGGACCGTGTGCTTCATTCCGATGGTATGGCCGATGGCTTCTTCGGGCGTCGGAATGGCTGGGTCGTAGGCATCCACACCGGTCGGGACGTCCATCGCAAAGGGCAGCTGCTGGCCCCACGCGACAGGAGCAAGAAAAAGACAGGCAAGCAGCGGGAAGAGAATTCGATTCACGACGAAAGGAAACAAATGGACGACTACGCAGGCATAAGGGACTACTTGTAGAGATAGGCCAGATCTACCAGGAAGGAGCCCTCGCTGTTGCAAGCGGCGAACTGCCCGTTTTCTCCCCGGATCTGCGCGCCCCCCACTTCGCCAGCCTTGTTCAGGGCATAGAACTGAACATTGAAATCCGGCTCCCCCCTCTCATTTAGCAGGTAGGCCTTGCGGGTATGATCAGCAATCCGCTCACAGGCGTACAGGCAGGCCTGTTCGGGCGAATCCCCTGCCCGCATACGCTCTACAATCAGGAATGAAGCGCAGTTCTCCAGATTGGCCTCTCCACGCCCCGTCGACCCCGCAGCACCCACTTCGTTGTCGCAGTACAACCCGGCGCCAATAATGGGTGAATCCCCGACCCGACCCGGAATCTTGAAGGCCAGACCGGACGTCGTGGTCACCGACGAGATGTTGCCGGCCAGATCGATGGCGGAGCAGTGGATGGTGCCCCACGTGCGATGCTGAGGTTCGTAATCTGCCCCGATGGAGGGATCGTCCGCCTCGTGCGGGGGTAGATACTCATCCCTGTTAGACAGATTCTCGCGCCAACGGACCCAGGCCAGTCGCGCTCGTTCGGTCAGCAGATTCTCGACAGGAAAGCCATGCATGATGGCAAACTCCTGAGCGCCTTTTCCCACCAGGTTGACATGATCCGTGCGCTCAAGTACCAACTTCGCCACCTTCGAGGGATACTTTATACCTTCGATGCAGGCTACCGAGCCGGCACGTCCGGTCGGGCCGTGGATGACGGCGGCATCCAGCTGCACAACACCGTCAGCATTGGGGAGACCACCATATCCCACACTCGTGTCGTTGGGGTCCTCCTCAACCAGATTCACGCCGGCCACTACTGCGTCGAGTGCGTCGGCGCCACTTTTGATGACCTCCATGGCCCTTTCCACCGCATTCATCCCATTACGGGAGCTGATTACAAGCGGCCCGTCGGCTTGTTGCGGTAGTCCATGGGATCTGGCACCCACAACACGCGGCGCTGAGCCCAAGGTAGCGGCGCCCACCGAAGCGGCTGCGGTGGTCTTCAAGAACTGACGACGAGAGGAGGAGCGTTTGGTGGCCATACTTTTTTACGACGTGATCGGTTAACTTGGACGACACGCCAACGTACTGAACATCGACGCTCCGGAGCAACTATGCCCCGAACTTCCGGGCACACCCGAATCGGTCGTCTGCACGTCCTGACCGACTATACTTTCCAGCAGCGTCTTACGCATGCCCAACTGGCCGAAGCAGCCATCCGCGGTGGCGCTGACGTCATCCAGTTTCGCCAGAAAACAGGGTCAATCCGGGACCTGGTCGCCAACGCACATGACGTGGCTGCCGTGTGCCGCGCACGCGGAACAACCTTGCTCATCGATGATCATGTCGATGTGGCACTGGCCGTCGGTGCCGACGGGGTTCATCTTGGCCAGGACGATCTGCCACTGTCGTATGCGCGCTCCATTTTGGGGGATGGTGCCATCATCGGAATTACGGCCCCATCCCTGGATCAGGCCCGGGCGGCCATGCTCGGCGGCGCGGATTATATCGGTTTCGGTCCGGTGTACCCAACCCGCTCGAAGGCCAACCCCAGCGCAACAAAAGGACTCGAAGGCGTATTGGAAATGGCCAACGCCGTCGATATTCCCATCATTGGCATTGCAGGAATCACCGCAAAAAGATGCCAGGATGTCCTGAGAGCTGGCGCGCACGGTGTAGCAGTCATGACAGCCGTCAGCTGTCATGACGACCCGGAAGCGGCCACACGCGAATTCGCACGCGCCATTGAAGCCATTCCGCCTCACGACTAGATTGCTTTCGGATCGACCTGTTTTCCGTCAACCAACCCATGTGTGTTCATGTCCTCTCCCGTTGCTCAACGACAGGATGCCCTTCGATCAGCCATGCGTTCGCATGATCTGGACGCTGTCCTGCTCAACCCAGGTCCCTCGCTTCCGTATCTGACCGATCTGCATTTCCATATCAGCGAGCGACCCGTCGTATTCGGGCTGTCCGCCGATGGTGCTGCCTGCATCACGGTGCCTGAGTTGGAGGCGCAGAAGCTGTCACATGCCTCATTCGACCTGGATACCACGACCTACACGGAAGACGTAACCACCTGGGGCGATGCATTCCGTCACAGCCTATCAGCCCTTGGGTTGCCTGCAGGCGCTCGGGTGGGTATCGAGCCACGCAGCCTGCGCGTCCTGGAACTGCGCTTCATCGAAGCTGCCCTGCCACATGTTGAATTGATATCATGCGAGGATGTTGTTGCCCGCCTTCGCTCGCGCAAGGATGCCGAGGAACTGGCACACATGAAGGAGGCCGTCCGGATGGCAGAAGCGGCTCTGGAAGCGACTTTGCCGCACGTCAAGGTCGGTGTCAGCGAGCGTGAGATCTCGGGGCGCCTCATTGCGAACCTGCTGGCAGAGGGATCCGGTGGCGAACTGCCGTTTCAGCCGATCATCGCCTTTGGTGCCAACTCGGCCAATCCCCATGCCGTGCCTACAGACTACCGGGCCAAGGAAGGCGACCTGATCCTCTTTGATTGGGGTGCCAACAACAGCGGATACTTTTCCGACTTGACCCGCACCTTTGCCCTGGGCGAGCCGAGTGACCGCTGCCGGGCCATTCATCACGCCGTTCAGGCCGCCAACCAGGCGGCCCGTGAAGCGGCTGCGCCTGGTGTTGCGGCCGCTTCGGTCGACAAGGCGGCTCGCGATGCCATTGTCGAGGCAGGTTTCGGGCCCTTCTTCACCCATCGGACGGGTCACGGGCTGGGCCTGGAGGTACATGAGGAGCCCTACATCAGGGCCGGTAACCCACAAACGCTGGAGGCGGGCATGACATTTACGATCGAACCGGGAATCTATCTTAATGGCGAGGGCGGTGTGCGCATAGAGGATGACATGGTCATTACGCCCGACGGTGCCCAGAGCCTGAGCACCCTTGATCGATCCCTGCGTATTCTGGGCTGACAAGCATGCGTGCCTTGGGGCGATAACGCCTTCACCATCTGTCCTGAGGGAGCCGTTATTGGCATGCCAGACGAATCCTTCACCACCTGACTCTACCGTATCGTGGTAACCGAACCGAATCAACTGTTTGCCCTTCTGGCGGGAGTGCTGGCCCTTGTTTTCTGGCTCAGCACCATTCCAGCACTGAAGAGGTTCTTTACCATCCTGCCACCGGTTATCTGGGCCTATTTCGTCCCGATGTTCCTGACCACTGGCGGTGTCACCCCGGCCTCCTCGGAGGTCTATTCGTGGATGTCACGGTACCTACTGCCGTTTTCCCTTTTTCTGCTCATGATTACGGTGGACCTGCCTTCCATCCTGAAACTTGGGCGCAAAGCCATCATCATGATGGTCGCAGGAACAGCCGGTATCGTTATCGGGGGTCCGATCGCTTACCTGATATTCGGTCCCTTCCTGCCCGCGGATGCGTGGCAGGGCTTCGCCACGCTTTCAGGCAGTTGGATTGGAGGCACGGCCAACATGCTTGCTATCAAGGAAAGTGTAGGAGCGCCTGATGCCATCCTCGGGCCCATCATTGTTGTCGATACCGTGGTCGGATATGGCTGGATGGGCATCCTCATTTTCCTGAGTGCTTTCCAGAAGAAATTCGACTCTTGGGTAGCGGCTGACAACAGCGCCATAGAGCAGGCCAATGCACGTCTCATGGAACTTGACCAGACGCGTCGACCGGTTCAGATAAACGACCTGGTCTACATCCTGGGATTGACGCTTGTGGCCACGGTAGTCGCGATTGCCATCGGGGATAGGCTTCCTGCCGTTGGCAATCCGACCATTGTCTCTCCGGCAACGTGGGCTATCCTGCTGGTCGTAACCGCGGGGTTGGCACTTTCCTTCAGTCCTATCCGCGTCAATCTGGAATCAGCCGGAGCCTCACGTGTCGGATTTCTGGCATTATACCTTTTGCTGACCTCGATCGGTGCCCGAGCCGACCTGTTGGCAGTCCTCGAGGCGCCCCTCTACCTGGCTGCCGGCATGGTATGGATTTCGGTTCACATCGCACTACTCATGATCGTTGCCAAGGCCATCAAGGCTCCCTTGTTTTTCGTCGCCACGGGGAGCATGGCGAATATTGGCGGTGCAGCCAGTGCGCCCGTCGTAGCCAGCGTATATCACCCGGCAATGGCACCCGTCGGTCTCCTGATGGGCGTTTCCGGGTACATCCTCGGGATCTATGCCGCCCTTGGATGCGCCTGGATACTGGGACAGTTGGCCTTCATGTAGGCCGTTCTCATCCCGGCCTACCCCCGCAGGTCGGCGGCCAGTCTTTCGGCCTCATCAACCATGTCTCCGATGGCCTGCACACCTCCGGCCCAAAACGTCGGATCCCGCAGATCGACCCCCAAGCGGCCAACCAGCGTGTGGGGCCAGTCCTTGCCACCACTGCGCAGAAGATCCATATACAGATCGGCAAACCCATCGCCTGATTCCAGGTATTTCTGGTAGAGTGCCAACACGAGCAGTTCGCCGAAGGCATAGGCGTAGACATACCCCGGCGTGTGGAGGAAGTGCGGGATGTAGCTCCACCAAACAGCATACTGATCGCTCAGGGTTACGGAATCACCGAACATGGGTCGCTGTGTGTCCATCCACGCCGCACTGAGGGCTTCCGAAGACAGCTCGCCGGCCGTACGCCGCTCGT
>JAFMNH010000086.1 GCA_017859335.1 Rhodothermales bacterium
ATCGCATCCAGCCCGGTCTTCCCGTACCGGCCTGTAGGGGTTTCCCCCGGGTACCTGCGGGTGGTTCATGCAATCGTTGATCAAGCGGCATTTCTTCCCCTCCGCTCAACGAACGTTTATTTATAATCAGCCGTCTTGTCCCTCGGTATGGTCTTACCTGGAAGAGGGTGCCCTACCCAACTCAACCGTTTGACGAATGGAATCGACGCAGACCCCATCCCACGCGGGCTTCCACCCAAGCTGAGGGCCAGAGCCATTCCCAGGGCACCTGCTTCCATGATCCGAATACGCGGTCCTTTCGTGAGGTCGTTTCGAACGGTCCGGGGGTGCAGATCCAGTGATGGCATGAACCCCCCGGGTTGACGCCAGTCAAGGTACAGCGTACCATCGTGCATGACCACGTCTCCTTATCCATTCGACACGACGGCAGCCGTCATGCATCTGTCGGCTGCCGATCCGGCCCTGGCAGCGCTCATCCACGCCGTGGGTCCTTTCGACGCCCGGCTGCGTCCCGCCCTCAACCCGTTCGAAGCCCTGTCGGAATCCATTGCCTACCAACAGCTGTCAGGCAAAGCCGCAGCCACCATCTACGGGCGATACCGGCGGCTCCTTTCGGACCCGGACAACCCTGACCCAGAAGAAGTACTCGCTCTACCGGACGAGGCCCTGCGATCGGCTGGCCTGTCGCGTGCCAAAACGGCGGCCATCAAGGACCTTGCCGAACGGACCCGGGAGGGCACGATTCCCGCCGCTGATGAACTCCTCTCCCTTCCAGACGAGGAGATCATCGAACGCTTTACGATCGTTCGCGGCATCGGTCCCTGGTCGGTCAAAATGTACCTTATGTTCCGCATGGGACGCCCGGATGTCCTTCCCCAGACCGATCTGGGGATTCGCAAAGGGGTTCAACGTCTCGACGGCCTTTCCGACCTCCCTTCCCCCGGGCAAGTTATAGAGCGGGCAGCACCCTGGCAGCCTTTCCGTACGCTGGCCTCATGGTATCTGTGGCGATGTCTTGAACTGGACCAGGAATGGTGACGTCCGGAATAAAACGAGTATCAAACGTCTCCCGAGGGCACGACAAACACAACGACGTGTTGTTGGGGCAGGACATCCAGTGTTTCCCGGAACTGGAATCCGGCGGCTTCAGCCTCCCGGATAATTTGGTGTTCGCTCATCCTGTGCACAGACTCGATGGGGATGGTTTCATCCTCTGCCCTGTACTCGACGACAACCAGACGCCCCCCGGGTTTGATGGCTGCAACCAACCGCTGCAGCATCTCCCTTGGATGGGTGAACTCGTGGTACGATGAGACAATGAGTGCCACGTCCACGCGATTGGACGGAAGCGAAGGGTCATCTGCCCGTCCGAGCACTGGTGTCACATTGCGGATACCCTGCCGACCAGCCCGAACCTGAATCGTATCCACGAGAGCCTGCTGCACTTCGACCGCATACACACGCCCGGAGGGCACCAGCTCCGCTAAGCGGAAGGTAAAGAAGCCCGTTCCCGACCCGATGTCAGCCACGACGTCGGAGGCCTTCAAATTCAACGCCAGCAATAGGCGCTGAGGCAATTCTTCCTCATCCCGCTCCGGTCGATCCAACCATAATGCACCGTGCTCGGACGTCATGACATCCGCTATTTCCCGCCCCATGTAGGCTCGTCCAGTGCCATCCGTGGACTTCCGGTCAATGGTTCGGTACGCCCCTTCGTCGGCGCACCCTACAAGGATGGAGCCGCCACCCAGCAGACCTGCTACGAGGCATGCACGGACACACCAGAGGGTCATGTTAGACAGCGACTTCACGGATTGGGGAAAAACAGAGGGATTGGGGAAAGGGCACATCCTGCGCCGTCGTGTACGCGCACGACCCAAGTGGGTTTTGACCGTACGCAGGGTCGGGACCAGCTGCCGCGCTCAGAGGAAGGTGTCAGTCCAGCATTCAATCCTCGAGATCGAATGCTGCCTTGACCTCCTGCCAATCGCTCAGATCAATCCCCTGCTTTGCCGCACCGAATCCATCGATGACGACCAATTTCATCCTGCGATCCGGAAGGGTCGAAAAATCAAAGGCTGCCGCCGATGACTCGTAGAAGACCTCAAGGAAGCCAATGTCGTAGCCGAAGCCCATGGAGATGGTATAATCCACAGCGGGCATATCTCCTCGCTCGACACCGAACGTGTAGGGCATGGCCGTCCATGTATCATACTCCCGGAAGAAAAGCAGGACTGCGCCCTCATCCACAACTCGCGATGTCAGATCCGGTACCTCGTACTGGACCGAAGCCACGGTTTGATTGGGCACCGCGTCACTCATGCGGAAATCAAATTCCAGAGAGAAGACGTTTGCATTGCCGGCCGGTCCGGGAGGACCGGCCGGTCCAACACTTTCCTCGATGATGCATCCGGAGAGTAGAACCAGCAGCAGGGTCAGGCTTAGTGATGCGCGCTTCATGGGTACCTCGCAGGCGTGGAAAAGAGTGCATGTGAAACTTTATGGTGCACCTATCAAATCATGGACCGCTCTCACTGAATCGACAATTAGACAGGCTGAAAACACGACGATCTCTGGTAGATCAGTCTGTTATGTACACGATCGTATACAGTGGAGGCCTTTTTCCGTGTCCCCTCCGGGTCGAAAGGACCAGCCTACACCAGCCTGGCGAGGCGCTGACCGGTTGCAGTCATGGGTTGCCTTCTGCGAAACCCGGAGATCGATTACCGGTTGTTCTCGCCCTAATAGAGTCTGCAATCCGGATCCCGGACAGCACGGATCCTCAAAACCATCCAAGACATGATTCACGCCGTCATCATGGCCGGTGGCATTGGCAGCCGCTTCTGGCCCCGCAGCAGGCGCTCCCATCCCAAGCAGTTCCTCTCCATCGTGGAGCAGGCCACGCTCATCCAGGCCACGGTGGCCCGTTTAAGCGGTGTGATTGACAGCCAGAACATCCATGTCGTCACCAACGAGCGCTATGTGGATACCACACGCGCTCAATTGCCTGCCATACCGGCTGAAAATGTGCTGGCAGAGCCGATCAGTCGGAATACGGCCCCCTGCATAGCCTACGCAGCCTTCCACATTCATCGGAAAGATCCCGATGCCGTGATGGTCGTACTGCCAGCCGATCATATCATTCGTGATGTGGCCCGCTTCCACGAGACGCTTCAGGTCGGTATTGACAAGTCGGCCGAGGAGCGGAGTCTGGTTACTATCGGGATCGAACCCACCTACCCTGCCACGGGCTATGGGTATATCCAGTTCGACCCGGATGATCGCGGTGCAGACGGGCAGCTGCAGGCCATGTTCGTGCGTACGTTCGCCGAAAAACCGAATCTCGAAACGGCCGAACGATTTCTGGATTCAGGAGACTTCCTCTGGAACAGCGGCATGTTCATATGGCGCTCCGATGCCATTTTGCATGCCCTACGATCCCATCTTCCTGATGTCCATGACGCGTTTTCATGGATGGCAGAGGCCGATATCGTGGACGCCGAGCGATTGGAAGTGTCCTTCTCTTCCTGCCCGGCCATATCCATTGACTACGGGGTGATGGAGCGTGCCGACAAGGTCTATGTCGTGCCCGGCTCGTTCGACTGGAGCGACGTGGGCGATTGGAAGGCCGTCTATGATCTCTCCGAGAAAGGGAGTGCGGGCAATGCCACGGACGGGCAGGCCATCCTGCACGATTCGGCTCGCTGTCTGGTCTCAGCGCAGGATCGTCTCGTGGCCGTAGTCGGGTTGAACGATATTGTCGTGGTCGACACAGAGGACGCCTTGCTGGTATGTCACAGGGACGCCACGCAACGCGTCAAGAATGTGGTGGATTATCTCTACACCCACCGTTTGGACGAGTTTGTCTGAGCCAAGCGTACTCCTCACAATCTTTACACGTAACACGCATCCATCCGGAGACACTGACGTACGGGTCGGAAGATGACCCGCCAGTCACTTTGCAGGCGCCCCCTCCTCCAACGAACGGAGAGTTGCCCTTTTTGGTGTGGCGCAACGTCCAGTAATCCACTCCGGATCGCATGCAGGAGCAGACCCAAACCCTTCCCCGTCGAGAACGGGAGCGCATGGCTCGTAAAACAGCCATGTTGGATGCTGCGCAAGAGGTTTTCGCCGAAAAGGGGTACAGCCGTGCCACCCTTGAGGAAGTAGCGGCCCGGGCGGAGTATGGAAAAGGGACCCTCTACAATTATTTCCCGGGAGGCAAGCAGGAGATCCTGCTGGCCATTGTCGAACACTTCCACGATGAATTGTGTGGTCTGATCGATCGCACATTCACAGGTGCAGTGGACCGTTCCTTCCGGGAGTCGCTGGCATCCTTCCTGGAGCAGACGTTCGCGTTCTTTCTGGAACGGACAGAGCTTTTCGTGACCCTGCTGCGGGAGGCCCATCGTATGGGCCTGAGCGATGACCCGCAGCCCAGGAAGTTCTTCTCGGAGCAACGCGAACGCGCGCTGGCTGCGCTTTCCGTGCCCATCGAGCGTGCCATCCACCGTGGAGAAATCCGTGCGCTGTCTCCGCGTCTCCTGGCACATATGATTCTCGTCAACCTCAACGGCGCCCAGATGCGTGCCTGCCTGGCACCATCCGAGGGCGGATCTGATTTCCCGGACACCTCACGGACCATGGCAGTGTTCCTCACTGATCTCATCATGGATGGTCTTCGGACTTCACCCGAGATGAAGGATCACGCGCAATCACACGCAATCTGATTTCTACCCGAAACGGGGCCACAACGACCTAACCATGAAGATGAGTCGATACCTTTTTCTGGCTACCCTGCTGATGATCACGACGACCTCCGGTCTGCGGGCACAGGACGCGGACACCGAGATCGTCCTCACGCTCGACGAGGCCGTGCAGGTGGCACTCATTCAGAACCTGGCCCTTCAAAATGCGCGTCTGGAGGTCGAGAATGTTACGGCCCAGGTCCGCGAGGGCTGGGCTGAACTCTTCCCCAAAGTGGATGCCAACGCATCATACACGCGCAACATCAAGCAGGCCAACCCCTTTGCCGGGTCGCAGGCTGGGGGCCTCTTCCAGTCCCTCGGATTTCTGGATTGGCTGGCATATAACGAGCAAGCAAGGACAGACGGCAGCGCGAGCACAGATCCCATCTCTGCCGAGGAGTTCTTCTTCCGTCAGGCGCAGGGGCTTCAGGCAGCCGGTGTCACGTTCGAGGACAGTGATAACCCCTTCGCCGTCCCGAGCGTGTACGTTGCCGGTCTGAGCATCAATCAGAAACTCATCGACGGACGGGCCCTGCTCGGTGCCTACGGGGCCTCCAAGTGGCTGAAGCCCTTCAGCCAGGAAGGGGCCCGTCGCCAAGAGCAGCTCGTTGTCCGGGACGTCAAGAATGCCTGGTATGCAGCCCTCTTGACGGAAGAACAGGTTGCCGTCAGCCGCGCCAGCGTGGAGCGGGCGCAGCGCACACTAACCGAGGTATCGCGCCAGGTAGCCCAAGGCGTCTCCCCGAAATTCCAGCGTCTGTCGGCCCAGGTTGAAGTGGCCAATCTTGAAACGGCCCTGCTCCAAGCAGAGGTAGCCCAGGCAGCAGCCAAGGACAACCTGAAGCTGCTCCTGGGAATTCCTTCCGACAACGAGGTCAGGCTCAGAGGGTCTCTCGAAGCATCCATGCGCCCGGACTATCTGGTCGACGGTAAAGACGCGTCGGCCGTAACGGCGCTTTCCCGACGTCCTGACTTGAAGCAGGCAGAGATTGGCATCCAGCTCGAGCGGATCCAGCTCCGGGTTGCCACATCGGCCTTCATCCCGACTGTCAATGCCTTTGCCAACCTCAATGTCCTGGGCAACATTCCGGACAACCGCTTCACCTACAGCTCGGTCGATGGCAACCCGTTCCAGTTCACATCCGCCGAATTGGGCTATTTCGACGATGCCTATTGGGACCGAAGCACCAGCGTGGGCCTGAGCCTGTCTTGGACGCTTTTCAATGGCCTGGCCAATCACCGCCGCGTGCAGCAACGAAAAATTGCCGTCCAAAAGGCTGAAAATGATGTCGAATTCCTGACGCGCTCCATCCGCGTCGAAATAGACCAGAATCTGCGCACGTTGCGTGCCGCTCATCGCCGCATGCAGACCCAGCAGCAGAATCTGGAAAATGCCCGACTGAACTTCGAGTACGCCGAAACCCGGTTACGGGAGGGCGTGGCTACACCGCTCGAAGTCCGGGAGGCCTCTGATCAATTGGATCAGACCCAGTTGAATTTCTTGCAGGCTGTTCATGATGTGCTCGTCGCCCAGAGCACGTACGAAGCAGCCACCGGCCAGCCGGTTCGCCCGGTTGATGCTGAGTGACCCCCAGACCGGAATCACCCTCTACCCTCTCCTTCCCATGATTCGATTTTCGACGCTTCTGACAGTCCTGCTTTTGACGGGCCTGCAATTATCCGGGTGCACTTCATCGGATTCGCCTGAAACAGAGGATGCCCCCGCATCAGCGGGAGCGGAGCAGGCCGCCGACGGGAGTAGTGACGCGGTCTCATCCGCCCGCATCGTACGGGTCAGCACCCGGACGCTTGCACCCACCACTTTCGAGGAAATCATCCCCATCACGGGTTCAGTCTCTGCGCCGGAAGACGCCTCCCTCTCTGCCCAGGCAGCAGGTACGCTGACCCAACTGGCAGAGGTCGGCACACGGATTTCAGAGGGCGCTATCCTGGCCCGCCTGGACGATCGCCTGATTCGCGCGGCACTCGACCAGGCGAACGCGAATCTCGAGTCCGTTGCGTCCCAGGCAGCGCTGGCCGAAGAAACGTGGCGTCGGCAGGAGCCCTTGTACAGGGATTCCATCATCTCTGCCCTGGAATTCGAGGGCGTCACCACGCAACGTAATCAGGCGCGAGCAGCACGTGCGCAGGCCGAGGCGGCCGTGGCACAAGCCAAGCAGCAGCTGGAGAACACCCACATACGTGCGCCTTTTGATGGCACCGTGGAGGAACGTTTTGCGAACCTGGGTGAGCAGGTCATGCCGGGCATGCCGATTGCACGCATTGTGAATACCCGCAACCTGAAGGTCATTGCAGGTGTGCCAGAAGTGTATGCCGCAGATATCCGTCCAGGGTCTGCCGTGCAGCTGTCTTTCCGGGCATATGAGGAGGGCGATAGAAACGCAGCCATTTCGTTCGTAGGCAGCGTCATCAACCCACAGAGCCGGACGTTCACCGTGGAAGTGGCCATGGACAACAGCAGCGGCGTGCTCAAACCGGCCATGATTGCGGATCTTAAAATTACCAGACGGGTCCTTGCAGACCAGATCGTCATCCCCCAAACGGCCATACTCAGGGACGAGAACGGTTCCTCTGTCTACGTTGCTACCAGCGGGCCAACGGGGAGGATCGCACAGCGACGAGCCATTGAACTGGGTCCCTCTTACGCCGGCCAGACGGTCGTGGTGCGTGGTCTCGAGGCAGGAGATGAAATCATCACGGCGGGCCAGATGTCTGTAACCGAAGGAGACCGCATAGAAGTCACCTCTCGGTAAGTCCTCCGATCCCCGCCTCGTTCCGATTTGGATTCTTTTTTCAGCCCCTCAGGCCAGCCACCATCATGAGAATTACCGATACCGCCATAACGTACCGCACGACCATCCTGGTCCTGACTGCGGTCCTGTCGCTGGGTGGCATCTATTCCTACATAACTATCCCGAAGGAGTCCAATCCGTCCATCGAGATCCCGCAGATCGTGGTCACCACGATCTACCCCGGAGCCTCGCCCAAGGATGTGGAATCCCTGATAACGCAGGAGATTGAGGCAGAAATCCAGGGTATCAACAATATCAAGGAAATCCGCTCCACCTCGACCGAGGGCGTCTCCAGCATCATCGTTGAATTCGAGCCGGACATATCGATTGACGATGCCTTCACCAAGGTCAGGGACAAGGTGGACGTGGCCAAATCGGATTTGCCCTCCGATGTCGAGGAGCCCATCGTTTCGGAAATTGACTTCGACCAGTTTCCCATCCTCACCATCAACCTGTCTGCGCCGTATCCGCTGACCCGTCTGAAGCGGGTTGCCGAGGACCTGCAGGATGAGTTGGAGGGCATTTCAAGCGTCCTCGGGGTAGACCTGATAGGCGGCCTCGACAGGGAGGTCCAGATCAACGTGGACCTGGCCAAGCTGCAGGGGTACAACGTGACCTACATGGATCTGGTCAACGCTGTGCTTGACGAGAATACCAATGTGCCGGGTGGCTCGATTGATGTCGATGAACTGAATTATCTCGTCCGGATCGATGGTGAAATCCAGGATCCAGCGGAGCTTGAAAACCTGGTCATTTCCTCGCCGGGAGGTATCCCGGTCTACGTCAGGGACGTGGCCGATGTGGACTTCGGATTTGCCGAGCGGGCATCGTACTCCCGGCTTGCCATCTTCAAGGAGGAAGACGACGACGATCAGCTCTACGAATTGCCCGCCGATCAGCAGCAATTCAATCAGGTCATCAGCCTGAACGTCAAGAAGCGGTCTGGAGAGAATATCCTGGAGACCGTAGAGGCTGTCAGCGGGGTACTCGACGACTTCGTCTTCCCCTCGGGTACCCAGCTCATCATTACGGGAGATCAATCTGTTTTCGTTGAGGATCTCATCACGGATCTGGAAAACAACATCATCTCCGGTCTGATCTTCGTGATTGCCGTCTTGCTCTTCTTCCTTGGCGTACGCAACGCGGCGCTCGTCGGAATTGCCATCCCGCTTTCGATGTTCATTTCGTTCATCGTCTTCCAGGCCCTCGGCTACACGCTGAACTTCATCATCCTTTTCTCGATGATCATCGCCCTCGGGATGTTGGTGGATAACGCCGTCGTCATCGTTGAGAACATCTATCGGTTCAGGGAAGAGGGCTATTCCCGTTTCGAGGCTGCCCGCAAAGGGACGGCTGAGGTAGCCGGAGCGGTCATCGCCTCCACAGCAACCACCGTTGCCGTCTTCGTACCCATGCTTTTCTGGCCAGGGGTAATCGGCGAATTCATGTCCTGGATGCCGCTGACGCTGATCATCACGCTGGTCTGCTCGCTCTTCGTGGCCATCATCATCAACCCGGTCATCACGGGAATTTTCATTCGGCTGGAAGGCGAAAAAAGTCCCGAACGTCCCCCTCTTGCCCGCCGCCTGAGCATGGCTGTCATCCTGGCCGTCGCGCTGATCCTCGGCTTGGCCAATTGGAGAACTCTCTTGGTCATTGCGGTGGCAACGCCAACCCTGTACCTCCTTCACACCCGTATATTCAAGCCGGTTGGAGATCGGTTTGTCCGCACTGGACTGCCCCGTATCGTGGAACGCTATCGGTCTTTCCTGACCTGGATGCTGGAGCGGGACTACAGTGTTCCCCGGGCCATGCTTCGCAACACCGCCGCGCTCAGCGCGCTGACCGTCGGGTTTGTGCTCTCCATCCTGTCACTCCTCGTGTCCAGCTCGCTGGGGCAGTCGGCCTCGCTCGTCCTCCTCATCCCTGGAGGTATCGCTTTGGCAGCGGGCGTGCTGGGCGTCCTGTTCCATACGCTCGAGGTCATACTCAGGGGCAAGATGTCCGCCGTAAAAGCGGGCACTGTGTTTTTCCTGACATCCGGTGGGTTCCTCGGTCTGATGGCCCTCCTGGACAAGGACGTCGATACGGCCACGGCCATCGAACTGTTGGTCTTCCCGCTCCTCATCATTGCAGGGGGATTGGCCGGGACATTTTTCGTGCGTCGGGAACGACTCATCCTTACGGATAATCGGTCCGTTCTCCTGAATACGGTATTGGGCTCCCTGTTCATGATCATCTTCATGTTCGCAGCGGCTCCCACCGGGGTGGAGTTCTTCCCCAACACGTCCCCCCGACAGATCAGGGTGACGACCGAGGGACCCCTGGGTATGAACCTGGACGCTTCGAACGAACTGGCCGAAGAGGCTCGCCGACGCCTTGAGGTGCTGCTGGCAGGTAATGGCGATGCGCGCGAGAACGTCAAGAATATGATTGTCAACGTGGGTGTTTCCTCCGGGGACGCCGCCAGTCCTACTGCTGCCAGTCCGGAGCGCTCCATCGTAACCATGAACTTGGTGGACTATCCAGACCGTGCCGAGGACAGTTTCGTCACCCTGGATCGCGTCCGGGATGAGCTGCAAGGCATTGCCGGCGCCGACATCAAGATCGAGAAAGACCAGGATGGACCGCCAACCGGCGCGCCAGTCAACATCGAAATCACGGGGACCGACTTTGACGTCATTACCCGGATTGCGGACGAGGTGAAACAACTCCTTGTGGATGCCTCGGAAACAGGGAAGGTGCCGGGCCTGGTCGACATACAGGACAACCTGGATGCAGGACGGCCCGAGCTCATGGTCGGTGTCGACCGCGAACGGGCCGGGCGGTTCAACCTGTCCACGCGACGCATTGCATCGACGGTTCGGTCTGCGGTCAACGGTATCGAGGCAGGCAAATATCGAGAGGGCGAGGACGAATTCGACATCATCGTGCGATTGCGGGAGGCGGATCGCTCCGATCTTGAAAGCGTCCGTAGCCTCACAATCATGGATGAAGGGACCCAGATTCCTATTACTGCCGTCGCTGACATCGATGTTTCGGCGGGTCTAGGCTCCATCACCCGCCTTGATCTGGAGCGGGTAGCCACCGTCACAGGACAGGCTGCCCCCGGCTTCAACAGCGCTGCTATTCTGGCTCAGGTTCAAGCCCTCCTGGCTGACTACGAAGCCGATATGCCCGCGGGATACGTTCTATCGTATACAGGAGAGAACGAAGAACAGGCGGAGTCCTTCGGCTTCCTGTCCGTGGTATTCCTGGTGGGGGTCGCCCTGATCTTCATGATCATGATTGCCCAGTTCAATCATGTCTCCTCCCCCTTCATCATCATGGTGGCCGTCGGGTTCAGCCTGATTGGTGTGCTGCTCGGACTCATCCTTACGCGCACTCCCTTCGGTCTGATGACGTTCATCGGGGTCATATCCCTGGCCGGGATTGTGGTGAACAACAACATTGTAC
>JAFMNH010000008.1:0-887 GCA_017859335.1 Rhodothermales bacterium
AGCCGGGAGGTTGTCCCCGGCGTCATCCAATTCTGGGGGATGGAACTCGATACGCCTGCTGCTGAGCACTCTTCCCTCATCATCCCCCACACGCACGATGAGGCTGATGTTCTCGAAGAAATTGAAAGGCGATGGGCGCGAAGAGACGCTTGGCCGCCGGATTCGACCCGGGATCAGTTGGTACGCATGATCGAAGCGCTTGACCATATGAAAGATTTGGCCGAGCCACCTGTTGTCATCGTCAACCACCCAGGTCGTACAGCTACGGGAATGGGTGAATACACGCGCGTTACACCCGATGAGTTACGGCAATGGAACAATACAGCCCCGGAGGTTGCTGTCGGTATGGCAGGAGCGCCCGGACACCAAGCGGCTGGTATACATGCTGACGGCTCCCCGCGGATGGAACCGCGTGGTAGTTATGGTAGATTTCCGACAATGGGAGGTTTCGATCAGCTAACAGCACGTGTGGGAGGTTTTTGGGATTCGATGTTAGGCGAGGGACGTCGGTGGTGGATAACAGCCAACTCGGACTCACACATCCACTGGACGGAAGGGGGTGAGGACTTTTGGCCGGGCGAATATTCGAAGACCTACGTCCTGGCTGAGAAGAATCATGCGGACATCCTGGATGGCATCCGCTCCGGACGGGTGTTTGTGACCACAGGCGACTTGGTCAGCGAACTCTGGGTAGAGGTCAGCGCTGGAGATGTATCTGCCGGTATTGGAGGCGAACTCACCATCGACGAGAACTCAGACCTGACCGTTACCATTCGTTTTCTGGATCCTGACATCCAAAATGCCAAAGGAGACAATCCATCTGTCAACCGTGTCGACCTTATCACTGGCCAAATCCATGGCATTCAGGACAATATGGGGCTAGATGT
>JAFMNH010000008.1:897-41855 GCA_017859335.1 Rhodothermales bacterium
AACCCCAGCACACGGGTCGTTGCCCGATTTGGAGCGGAAGATTGGAAGAAGGAGGGCGATTACCGGGTTATCCGGACGACAATCGAAAATGTCGATCATGACATGTATATCCGGGTCAGGGGTACAAACACATCGGATCTTGAACCATTGACAGATCCACGGGGAGAAGATCCCTGGAGCGATCTTTGGTTCTACTCGAATCCCGTGTTTGTTGGCTTGCAATAGCCCGTTTCCGTTTAAAGGGGCTGCGCATCGAGGACTGTTGAGGGATCTCTCCGGGTGGAGATCTTCACCAAAGGAAAAGACGACCTTGACACACATATAATGCACATATTACCATGGGGCTCTACTCACGGGCGCTGCTGTTGCGCCACAGACTACGGGCCTGATGGAAACTCGACCTCTCTCCTTTTCCGATTCCGATCCTGAGCGCCAGGGCTCCGATGCCCCCCGAAAGGCAGCCACTGACGCCAGCACCCCGGCACTCATCGGCTGCCTGACCATAAAACACTTCCCCGCTTGGGCCATTGCCATGGCGCGGCACCACGACGGCACGCAGCCGCTCATCGTGCAGGAGGAAAACCATATCGTGGCGCTCAACCGGGCCGCCGCCATGCAGGGCCTTGAGCGCGGCATGACGGCGGCCCGGGCCCGTTCCCTGTGCCCCGAGGCAGCGTGCCATCTGCGCGACCCCGTGGCTGAATTCAGCGCGTGGGAAGCCGTGCTCGAGCGGATCAACCGTATCACGCCGTTCATGGAAAGCACGTTCGGACAATCGGGTGCGTCTTCGCGTGGAGCCTCCTCGAAGGGCGTTGCCTCCCTCACCCGTTCGGATCAGCCGCAGCTCTGGCTGGCGGCCGCACCCGATGAAGTCCGTATGATGGCGCGGTCCCTGGGCGCCTCCATCGGCTTTGCCCCACACCGCTCCACAGCCTGGCTGGCCTCCATCCGGGCCGGCGCAGGGGAGCTCCTTACTGTACCGACAGACGAGGTCGAATCCTTCCATGACAGCTTCCCCGTATCCTGGCTTGAGGAGGCCGGCTTCGGCATCGACTGCGTGGATGGTCTGCAGATGGTGGGGTGCGAAACGCTGGGCACGGCGCGAGCGATGAGCGAGCGCCATCTGAAACTCGCTTGGGGCGATGAAGGCGTGCGCGTCCACCGCCTCCTCTATCCCGACGATGCCACATCGGTCTCGCTTTTCCATCCGGCGCCATCCATCAACACCCACTTCACCCTCTTCACGCCCTGCTACGACGCGCCCTACCTCGTGCCCATCGTACACCGGCTCGTGCAGAAGGCCCATGACAAGCTGAAGGACAACATCGTCGGCCAGGTGCGCCTGGTGCTGCACCTCGAAGGGCACCCGCCCGAGCGTGCTGCCCGCCTCCTGACCCATCCCACGACCCGTCTCGATGCGCTCGTTCGCTTTGCCGAAAAACTCGCTGAAGACCTTTTCAGCCGCATCACCCGGGATAAAGGGCGCGTGGGCGTCGAGAAGATCGAGATAGAGTTGGCCGGCCTCTTGACCGGGGACATGATCCAGATGTCGCTCTTCGACCGGCGTCTGCGCGAGGTCAAGGAGGCCGTTTCAAAAGTCCACCGCCGCTATCCGCGGGCCCTCAAGAAACCTGTGGTCCGCGAGGGCGCCCACTTCCACGAAGACCGCTATTCGTATGTCGTCTGGGAGTGATCGAAGGCCGCTACGCCCATCACCCGACCCACGATGTGGACTCCGACGGCAGCCACGCACAGGAAAAAGCACACTAGTGCCGCCGTCTGCACGAGGCTGTCCTCGGGTTGGTTGGCCTGGATGCCCCACGAGGCCCACGCTACTACGATAACAAAGGCCACGTTCCGGTAGCGCAGGTACACGAAGGCCGTTACCGTCAGCGCGATAGCCAGCTTCAGGAAGGTCCAGATCTGCTCATCCATCAGGGCATCGTTCCAGCCCCAGGCGCTCTGCAGGATGCTGATGTTGGCCAGCGTGGCCATGCAGACCCAGGCGAAATACACACTGACCGGATACAGCACGGCCAGCTTCCAAAGCAGTCCCGACTGCCTCTGGGCCTCCCGATGCAACACAATCAGCGTCCCCAGCAGACCCAGCATGATGACCATGCTCAGAGCCAGCTGCTCGTAGTGCCATGCCACAATCCACGCGGCATTGAAGAGGCCATTGAGAACGAACGGCATGTCCATGCGGGCCAGTGACGCATCCTGGCGAAAGCGCGGAAGCGCCTGCACGATGACAAAGGCCAACAGTCCCGAGTAGATGACACCCCAAATCGAGAACGTGAACCCGGCGGGGGTGAACATCGATACATACCGGTCCGAAATCGCGCCGGTCATTTGCCCCCCGATGGGCAGGATATTGGCGAGGGCGTTGACGCTGACCATCAACACGAAAGCCGCTGCCACCAGCGCGGTCCTTGAACCACCTCGATCTACCGTTTTCGAATGCTCCATGACAGACAATACTGGACCGGGATGATTCTGGCAAGCAAAAACGGGCGGGTCGCCCTCCGGCGACCCGCCCGCAACCATTCAAGACCACAGGCTCCCTTACTTCTCAAGGGCTGTCAACATCGTTGTACCACTCTCGAGAATGCGAACACGGATGAGGAACGTGTCTCCCTCCTCAAGGCCCCCGACAATCTCTTCGAAGTCCGCCACGGAGTCCACTTTCTTGCGGTTGGCTTCGATGATAAGCATGCCCGGGCGCACGTTGGCCTCGCGAAAGGCAAAGCTGCCCTGGTCCACATTCGTGATGAACACGCCGCGGGCGTCATCTTCCAGCTCGAACCTACGGGCAATGTCCTCCGTCATGTTCTGGTAGGACAGGCCGAGGGACTCGGACACCGATGCATCATCATCTCCTGACTCCGCCTCACCTGCCGCATCTTCTTCAGCGGCCCCCAGGGTGACACGGATGGTTTTCTCATCTCCCTCCCGGTTGATGAGGATATCTACGTCATCGCCCGGCTGAAGGCTGCCGATGATGGTCGAAAGGGCCAACGCGTTGTCCAGCTTCTTGCCGTCAACGCCCAGGATGACATCGCCTTCGCGGATGCCTGCCTTCTCGGCTGCGCTTCCGTCAACCACGTTGCCGACCTGTGCTGCACCGGCCGGCAGATCCAGTGCCTTACGAAGCGCGTCCGAAGCCGCACCGTACTCCACACCAAGACGGGCGCGCTGCACGCTGCCATTCTCGATCAACTGTTCGGAGATGCGCTGCACGGTGTTCACCGGAATGGCAAAGCCGATGCCCTGATAACCACCCGTACGGGTGAAGATGGCGGTGTTGATTCCCACCAGTTCTCCGTTCAGGTTGACGAGCGGACCGCCCGAATTGCCCGGATTGATGGCCGCATCGGTCTGGAGGTAGTTCTGTACGCTGGTACCGGTGCTGGAGTAGCGTCCCACGGCGCTCACGATGCCGGTGGTGACGGTATTGTTCAGTTCGGCGGCAAGCGGCGAACCGAACGCCATCACCCACTGCCCGACTTTGAGGCGCTCGGCATCCCCGAACCGGATGATGGGCAGGTCCTCGGCTTTGATCTTCAGGATGGCCAGGTCCGTGAATGCATCCGAGCCCACGACTTCGGCTTCATATTCCTTGCCGTCAAAGAGCAACACGGACAGATTCTCCGCGCCCTCAATGACGTGGTTATTCGTCACCAGATAACCATCTGAGCGCAGGATGACCCCCGAGCCCAGGCCCTGGCTACGGTATTCCCGCTCCTGTCCACCCTGTCCCCCTTGTGGCATCCCGAACTGACGGAAGAAATCCTCGAAGGGGCTGCCTTGGAAGGGTTGCGAAAATTGCGGTACCTGCTGGCGCACCACGCGTTCAGCACGGATCTGTACGACGGCCGGATTGATGCGATCGGCCACGCTCACAAAGGCGGTTTCAAATTCCTGGACGGACGCCACAGCCTCGGGCGCAGTCCAGTCTACAGCCTTTTCAGCATCTGCTACAACCGTCCGGTCCCCAGCCCAGCTGACAGCAGCTACACGGTCCTCTCTCCCAAGGAAATTTGCCCCGGAGGTAGCAAACAGGATACCGCCGAAAAACATGGCAGCAGCTACCACAGGAATAGACATGCGATTCCAGGTATTCATCTTCGTGTCACCTTCGATTTGGTCTTGTTCTTCTAGTACCCCGCCTGACCGGACAACGCCACGAATCAGGTCCGGCGCTGGCGATGATTGTGGATTACAACAGTGCGCAAACAAGCGTCGTGCCAACGGTCCACACTGCGCTCTATACGGGCTTTAACGGGTCACAATGACACATTATTGTGCATACCATGCAGCAGGATGTCGACATAATGACACACTTCCCGAGTAATTGCCTGTCACTTTTTCACCTCCTGCACTCTGCCGATTTTATTGGTCTGGTCCTTCGGTTTTGCAGCCTGGTATAGTAGACGTACAGGTGTGCGCTTGTTCTATCAGCTTCATCTCAGGCACCGCACTTTCGGCTTCACCCCTTACCTCTCCCTTTCCGTCTCCACTTCCATCTCCGTCTCCACTTCCATCTCCGTCTCCACTTCCATCTCCGTCTCCACTTTCATCTCCATCTCAGTCTCCCTTCCAATCTCCACTTCCATCTTCCTCTCCGTCTCCCTTTTTCCCTTCCGCAGTCAGTTGTACAACTCGTACAACATTGTGCGCATGTACAGAAAAGAACGCGGCCAGTTGTACAACTCGTACAACATTGTGCGCATGCACAGAAAAGAACGCGGCCACCCATAGGATTTCACACGATGCGGACTTGATGCACATATGATGCACATGGTATGATGAGCACCTCAGTCATCACCTGAAAAATCACCGCTGATCATGCTCAAACGTGTCCGCCGTCCACGCCCCATCCAGTTCGCCAAAGAGGTCCGGTTCAAGGGTGACCGCTCCGTCGTACTCATCGATGGCAACGAACGTCTGCCCATCCGGGAGGTGGTGGAACAGTGGGATGTGCGGGGCACGTGGTGGGCCACCGAGCGGCATCGGCGCTACGTCACGCTGCGCACGGAGCGGGGCACGTTTGATGTGATGCGGGACATGAAAACCGGTCGCTGGACCTTGGTTGGCGTCTACGATTGACCTGAAATCGTGGCAATGCACATGTGTGCACCCACCTTTTTCATGGAAGCGATCTTGATGCACATATAATGCACATGGTATTGTGAGGTCCTTTTGATTCAGCCGGGCCTCCTGTGCAGCCCGAAAGCCCACTATTCGCATGTTTGTGCATTTGCATGCCCGTTCCTGGTATTCCTTCCGTGCCGGGGGATCTCCCCCTGAAGCCCTGGCGGCCGAGGCGGCCCGTCTGGGTATGTCCTCCATGGGTATCACGGATCGGCACGGGACCTATGGCGTGATTCGTTTCCAGCAGGCATGCAAGGAACATGGCCTGCGGCATGTACTTGGCGCCGAAGTACCGCTGCAATGGACGCCTCCGGGTAGCCAGCAATCCTTTGACAGGCACCATCCAATCGGCGATGTCGTACTACTGGCAAAGAACCGCGAGGGCTACGCCAATCTGTGCAGGCTCCTGACGGACGCTCACCTCACGGCCGGCGAGCGCGACGATCGGGACAACCCCTGGACGACGTTTGACGTGCTGGCCGAACACGCGAAGGACCTGATCTGCCTCACGGGATCGGACGAGGGACTGCTCTACCCGTTGATGGATGCAGGCATGAGTATGCTGGCCGGGCAGCTGACGGGCGCGCTGAAAGAGATCTTCGACGACCGGCTGTTTGTGGAGCTGACCCACCAGCGGCGCAAGGGCGATGACCGTCGACTCGGCCGTCTGATCCGGCACGCCGCGCAAGCCGGTATTCCCACGGTGGCTACGGGCGATGTGCGCTATGCCCTGCCCCGCGACTACTGGCGCTATGACCTGCTGACTTGCATCCGACATGGCATCACGGTCTTCGAGGACCACCCCCATCGCCCCTCGAACGCCATGGCCTATGTACAGCCCGAGGCGGAGCTGGCTCGCCGAGGGCTGCCACACGATGCCATCCACCGCAGCGGGGAAATTGCGGGCGCCTGCCAGGTCGACCTGATCCCCGGTCACATCATTCCGCCCGGCGCCCGCCTGCCGGAGGGCGTCACCTCCGGCGACCTCTTCCGGCAGAAAGTCGAGGCCGGGTTTGCCCGCAAGTATCCCGAGGGTGCAAAGCACTGGAAGGCCGCCAGACAGCGACTCGAGAAAGAGGTCGTCATCATCATGGATCTCGACATCCAGGACTTTTTCCTGGTTGTGGCCGAAGTGGTCGAAGAGGCCGGGCGACGGGGCATCCGCTGCCTCGGGCGCGGGTCGGCAGCCAACTCCATCGTGACCTACCTGCTCGACATCACGCGGGTCTGCCCCATCGAGCACAACCTGTTGTTTGAGCGGTTCCTGCATCGAGGGCGCAAGGGCACGCCGGACATCGACCTGGACTTCGATTCGAGTCGGCGCATGGAGATCATCGAGTGGATGGAAGAGCGATTCGGTGCGGCACATACGGGTATGGCCGCTACCATCGACCGATACCTGACCAAGTCGGCCGTTCAGGACACAGCCAAGGCGCTGGGCTGGCCCCCCGAAATGGCCGTGCAGATGTCCAAACGCTGCAGCCACGAACCGCCCACCGCGGAGTACAATGCCACCCACATCGAAGGCGTGGCCGGCGGCAAAAGCCCGCTGCTGAAGATCCTGCTCTCGGCGTCGACGGCCCTCATGACGGTCCCTCGCCACCTGGGGCAACACTCGGGCGGCATGGTCCTGACGCGGGACCCGATGCCGTACTTCTCTCCCCTGCAGCAGAGTGCCAATGGCGTACGCGTCGTGCAGTTTGACAAGAACGACCTCGAGTGGCTCGGGCTGGTCAAGCTGGACGTCCTTGGCCTGCGCATGCTGGGCGCCGTGTCCGAGGCTGCTCGGCTGGTAGCAGACCGGCAGGGTGAGATCATTGACCTCGACGCCCTGCCCTTCGACGATCCGAAAGTCTACGACCGGATTTGCGAAGGTGATGTACTGGGCCTCTTCCAGATCGAGTCGCCCGCGCAGATGAGCGCGGGCGCCCGCATCCAGGCACGCTCCATGCAGGACCTGATCAAACAGATATCGCTCGTACGCCCGGGGCCGATCCTGGGCGGCCTCATGCATCCTTTCATCCGACGGCACCAGGGCATCGAGACCGTCCGCTACGAGCATCCCATACTGGAGGACATCCTGCATGACACGTATGGTGTCATTGTCTTTCAGGAACAGGTCCTCGAGGTGGCCCACCGCTTTGCCGGCTGGTCCCTTGACCGCGCAGACCAGTTCCGTCGCCTGATGTCCCGTTTCCGGGACTCGAACGAAATGGAAAGCATGCGCGAGGGCTTCGTCGAGTCCGCGCTGCAGGTGGACACGAACCCTCCCATCTCCCGAACCGTGGCCAACCGGGTCTTTGACCAGGTGTCCAAGTTCGTGGGATACGGGTTCTGCCGCTCGCATGCCGCTTCGTTCGCCCTGACAGTGTATCACAGCGCGTATCTGAAGGCCTATTACCCGGCGGCCTTCATGGCCGCCGTCATGCAGCACCGCCCGGGCATGTACGCCCAGATGACGCTCGAGCAGGAAGCCCGACGTCACGGCGTACGTGTACTGGTACCGGACATCAACATCTCCGGTCTGCGCTTCGACCTGGAGAACGTGCAGTATGCCTGGGCCATCCGCAAACCACTCACCTCCGTCAAAGGCGTGTCTGAGACGTTCGCAAAAGACATCGTGCTCGAGCGCCAACTCGGCGCGTTCACCAGTTTCGAGGACTTTTTCCACCGCGTGCCGGCCGACGAGAAAGAACTCCGGTCGCTGGCCAAGGCGGGCGCCTTCGATCAACTCGAAGGCGCCAACAGAACAGTCCTCTACAAGATGCAGGTGCTTTTGAGGCGCCGCGCCAGCGGCGCCCAACTCGACTTCGAGTCCCAGAAAATGGCCCGGACACTGCTCGATGTGCGCTCCCTGGAGGAGAAGGACATCCCGGCACTGCCCGGCATCACGCTGCGTACGCGCCTGGAGTGGGATCTGCGTACGCACTCCGGCCCGCGGGTTCACCCGATGATCGTGTTGCGCCAGCATCTGGCAGACTGGGAGAT
The DNA here is from genome assembly GCA_017859335.1 of Rhodothermales bacterium. GTDB lineage: Bacteria > Bacteroidota > Rhodothermia > Rhodothermales > UBA10348 > JAAZVD01. Next base: position 9,040 of record JAFMNH010000008.1, read on the forward strand.
CCGCCCCATCGACACGGCCCGGGAGTTCGGTACCGTCCTGCCCTGGAAAGAGAAACAACAGCCCACGTTCACGGCCGCCGGCCTCGTCATGTTCAGGCAGCGCCCCGGCACGGCCAAGGGCACCATGTTCATCTTCCTAGAAGACGAGACCGGCTACATCCAATGCATCTGCAAGCCCGACATCCGGGAAAAGATGGGCGAAACACTGCATGAGAGCGCCCTCATCGTCCGGGGCAAACTGCAGGTCGTCGGGCCCTGGCGGGGCATCATGGTCGAAGAGGCCTGGGCGCTGGCGGGAGTTATCGGGGGCTACAAGGGCCGACCCGGGTCCCAGTACTACGGCCGGGACGAGCGGGAAACCGCATTTGAACGTGCACCCAGGAAGCGGGGCCAGCACGCCTGAAGGACGGATCATGAAGGCGAAGGTCATCGTTTGCATTTCCATATTACACTATGGTCATACTGCAATACGCCTTCAAACCACGTATTGGATCATGGCAGTATGGCTATCGTGTCATATTGAAAAACCAACATACCCTCCCCTGAATACCTACAACGCTCATGTGCGGACGCATTGTAAACAACATGCAGCCACGTTTTCTGCGTGAGCAATTCGACGAAGTCGCTGGGGCGGATATCCTCGAAGAAACCGGCCTACTGCCACGATTCAATCTCCCGCCGACGGGTCATTTGCCCGGAATCCGGATGAACCAATACGGAGGTCAGAAATGGGAAATATTCCGGTGGGGCCTGATTCCGCGATGGGCTAAACCTGATCGTATTCCGGATCGCACCTTCAATGCACGCGGAGAAACGGTCGCGGATAAACCGACATTCCGCGAAGCATGGAAGAAAAGACGCTGTGTTCTTCCCATCAGCGGGTATTTTGAATGGACCGGGCCAAAGGGCCACAAGGAGCCCTTCTATTTTCACCGGGAGGATGGAACGCCCCTCATGTTGGCCGGCCTGTGGGAAACATGGCAACACGAGGATACCTTAGTGGAATCGTGTACGATAATAACCCGGCCTTCCACGGGAAAAACTGCAGAGTATCATCACCGGATGCCTGTTTTCATCGACCGAACAGAAATGGATGCCTGGCTGTCAGGTCCCGTGGAAGTGGCAGCAGCTTTGATTCAAAAACCGGATATTGACGCACTGGATATATATCCGGTAAGTCGGGAGGTCAATAACACACGCAACGACTACGCTTCATTGATAGAACCCATCGCCTCCGAATAATCCATCAATACGAGTATTTCCGTGTATCGGACACAAAAAAGGGGACACATGCAGCATGCGTCCCCTTTTTCATTTTCCTGGCGCGGAATCAAACGGCAAAATCTTCTTTTGTTTTGCCCTTTTCGATTTCTTCAGCCATCCACTTGGGCATGCGACCGCGACCTGCCCACGTATTTTTGGCATTTTTAGGATCGCGATATTTGACCTGTGCCTTCGCCCTCTTTACCGTTTTGCGCTTGCGCACCGGCTTGATTTCTTGAACCAACTCAGCAACCGGAAAACCGGCTTCCTGGGCAATGGCTTGAATTTTCTTTTTGGCTTCAGACTTGGCTTTACGCTCGCGCTTTTTCAATTCCCGATCGATATCCCTACTCATTTTGGTAAGGTCAGCCCGGGATAGTTTTGTCAGATCCATGGAATAAATACAGTGGGGTTATTAATGACATTCCGAAAATATGTGCACATTAAAATAATGTAAAGGAGATTCCTTTCTTTTTCATGTTTCAGATACGACCCATACATCCCTCACGTAGAATTCCAATCGATAATATCCTGAAACTACAACCGGACAGACATCAGTAAGCAACGGGTAACACCTCACGGCACGTGGGAAAATTCACATGACCCAACATTGGGTATTGGTGTATTTTTCGGTGTTCGTTATCACGAGTTGCCACCCGGTGACTCTCTTCTGTATGACCGTAACGCCGCGGCACGTTTGCTCAACAGACGTCGTTCGGTGTCAGGGTTGCCCCATCGGGAATCCAACCTTCGTACACAGCAATCCCCTTATCACCCGTACAACTCCAACCTGAGGTAACGCCATGTTGCTTGATACGGATCTGATGTTCGCACCAGAAGGCCTCGAAACCGAGGAAATGGACTTCAACACCACACTGACCGGTGACATCCACGAAATCGTCGCGCTCTCGTTCGATGATGATGACTGGGATGATGATGACTTCGAGGATGATGATGACTACATCCTTGACGACGAAGACGAAGAAGATGACGAGGATGACGACTGGGACGAAGACGACTTCGAAGAGGATGAAGACGAAGACGACGACTGGGGCGACGAAGACGCATGGTAGAGGATCGGCAGGAATCCGGTCCCCGTTCGGAGCGCGTCATCGCGCATGACACAGAGGCACGCAACAGAGCGGGCATGCCCGGCGTTGCGCGGTTCATCGAGCATCATTTCCGTCACTTCAACGCGGCAGCGCTCGTTGATGCGGCGAAGGGCTACGTGCGCCATCTTTCCAACGATGGTAAAATGATGGTCACGTTGGCTGGTGCCATGAGTACCGCCGAGCTCGGGCTATCCTTGGCGGAGATGATCCGTGAGGGACACGTTCACGCTATTACGTGTACCGGAGCCAACCTGGAAGAAGACGTCTTCAACCTGGTTGCCCACGATCATTACGTTCGCATCCCCAAGTATAGGGACCTCACGGCCGCTGACGAGCAAGCCTTGCTGGAACGGCATCTCAACCGTGTCACGGATACATGCATTCCCGAAGAGGAAGCCATCCGTCGCATTGAGGATGTCATCCTGGAAGCGTGGCAGGACGCGGATGCCAAGGGCGAGCGATATTTCCCGCACGAATTCCTGTATCGCATCCTGCTCAATGGCTCCCTGGAGCATCACTACCAGATCGATCCCGCCGACTCCTGGCTTCTGGCAGCAGCTGAAAAGAACCTGCCCATCGTCGTTCCTGGCTGGGAGGATTCCACGCTCGGAAACATTTATGCCGCCCACTGTCTCGAGGGACACATAGGGAACGTACACACTGTTCGGTCCGGCATCGAGTACATGATGGTACTGGCCGACTGGTACACGGACACGGCCACGAACCACCCTGTCGGATTTTTCCAGATTGGTGGCGGGATTGCAGGCGACTTTCCGATCTGCGTCGTTCCGATGCTTGAACAGGATCTGCAACGCGACACACGCAAGTGGGCATGGTTCTGCCAGATCAGCGACTCCACGACCAGTTTCGGCTCCTACTCCGGTGCCGTACCGAACGAAAAGATCACCTGGGGTAAACTGGACGAGTCCAGTGAGTCCCACATCATTGAGTCGGATGCCACCATTGTGGCCCCGCTGATCTTCGCCTGGGTTCTGGAACGCGCCTGAGCGCCTCCCCCGGTCTGCGACTCTCCTGCCTTCTTACCATTTTTCCATTCCGAAGCATTGCCCCAATCTGCTGTTTCCCTATCCGTTCCTCCACTGGGTCCGGACGAAGTCTGGACCACGGATCACGCCGAAGAACTGTATCTGATGTCGGCGTGGTCGGATGGCTTCTTCTCTGTTGGTGATAATGGCAACGCACAGGTCAATCCGACAAAGGATCGTGATTCCGGTATCGATATTGCCAAGGTCGTGGCCCACCTTGAGCGCAAAGGCATCACCTTTCCGCTGCTCATCCGCTTCCAGGACGTCCTGAAGGGCCGCATAGAGCAACTCTACGAGGCGTTCAAGGACGCACTCACCGAAGTCGAGTACGGCGGCACCTACACGGCCGTCTATCCGATCAAGGTGAATCAGCTGCATGAGGTCGTCGAGGAAATCCTGGATGCCGGCAAGCCTCTGGGCATTGGACTGGAGTGCGGTTCGAAGGCCGAACTCATTGCGGCCCTCCCTTTGTTGGAGGACGACGATACCCTGCTGATCTGCAACGGCTACAAGGACAGCGCCATGCTGGATCTGATCCTGTCCGGTCAGCAGATGGGCAAGTCCGTGCTGCCGGTCGTGGAAAAGATGGACGAATTCATGTCCTACGACAGCCAGGCACGGGCCATCGGACTGGCGGCGCCCTTCGGCGTCAGGCTCCGCCTGACGACGGCGGGCGCCGGGAAGTGGGCCGACTCCGGCGGCGACCAATCCAAATTCGGCATCTCCGTCCCCGAGCTGCTCCGTGTTGTTGAGCACCTCGAAGCACATGATGAGCAGGACCGCTTCCGCCTCCTGCACTTCCACCTGGGCAGCCAGATTTCCGACATCCGCACGCTCAAGCGGGCGGTTCGGGAAATCACGCAGGTCTACGCGCAGCTCAAGCGCCGCGGCCTGGGCATCCGCTATCTCGATGTCGGGGGCGGCCTGGGCATCAACTACGGAGGGACCTATGCCAGCCACGACGATGCCATCAATTATTCGCTCGGCGAGTACGCCAACGCCATCGCCTCCACGGTAAAGGAAGTGTGCGACGCAGAGGGAGTCGAACATCCTGATCTGATTTCAGAGAGTGGCCGTGCGCTGACAGCCCATCACTCGGTGCTGATCGTCAACTCGATCGGGCTGTACTCCAAGGAAGAAGCGCCGGAAGATTACACGCCGGGCCCTGACAGTCACCGACTGGTTGCGGATCTGCATGCCCTGCGGGAGTGGCTTCGAGAAGAGCCCGGTATGGCCATGCCCCAACTACTGGAGGCCTACCACGATGCCGCCGGCAAGCGGGCCGAGGCGGACTCCCTGTTCTCGTTGGGATACCTCCCGCTGGAGGAAAAGGCATCCATCGAGGGCCTGTACTGGGCCATCTGTCGCACCATCAACGACCGGGTCCAAACCTGGGAATCCGAAGCGTTGCCCCCTGAGCTTGATCGCCTGGACTCCCACTTGATCGACCAATGCCTGTGCGACTTCTCGGTGTTCCAGTCGCTGCTGGACCACTGGGCCATCGGTCAGCGCTTCCCCATCGTGCCCATCCAGCGCCTGGATGAAGAGCCCACCCGCCGCGCCGTGCTCGTGGACCTGACCTGCGATTCGGATGGCAAGGTGTCCTCCTTCATCGGCCCGGGACATCGGGAATACGAATTCCTGCACATGCACGAGCCGAATCCGGGCGAAACGTACCGCTTCGGCATTTTCCTGGTGGGCGCCTACCAGGACATCATGGGCGATACGCACAACCTCTTCGGTCGGGTGACGGAGGCGCACATCTATGCCGATGCGGATGAACCGGAAGGCTTCTATGTCGAGAAGATCATCCGCGGCACCAAGGTCAAGGACATGTTGGCGCTCGTGCAGTACTTCCCGAACGATCTCTACAACCGCATGAGCCGGCACATCCGCTCGAAAGTGCAGTCAGGCCAACTCAAATCAAGCGAGGGCTACGAACTCCTCGAGCGCTACGCCGAGACGTTCAACGATTCCACCTATTACACGGCGCCGAGTACCGGTCCGACGGTATCCGGCAGCCGGAAGCGGAAGGTGAACCATGAGTAATAAGACGACGAGTAAGGCATCTACCAGCGCTCCCCGCAACACCTCCAAGCCGAAAATTGCCGCCCTTCAGTTCTCCTGCACGGACAACCCGGCGGAGAACCTGGCCCGCGCCGAGGAGCTGGCCCGCCAGGCCGCTGCAGAAGGCGCCAACCTGATCTGTATGCCTGAGCTGTTCCAGACACGGTATTTCTGCCAAACCGAGTCGGTGGATTTGTTTGACCTGGCCGAGCCGGTGCCCGGCCCCACCTCGGAGCATTTCGAGAAGCTGGCGGCCGAGCTCGGCGTTTCGTTCGTGCTCAGTCTGTTCGAAAAACGGACCGAAGGCGTCTACCACAACACCGCATGTGTCATCGATCCGGAGAAGGGCTATCTGGGTAAGTATCGCAAGATGCACATCCCGGACGATCCACTCTATCTGGAGAAGTTCTATTTCACGCCCGGAGATCTGGGCGTCAAGGTATTCGAAACGGCGGGCCTCAAGGTCGGCGTCCTGATCTGCTGGGACCAGTGGTTTCCGGAAGGAGCTCGCCTGGCGGCACTCAAGGGCGCGCAAGTCCTGGTCTATCCGACGGCCATCGGCTGGCATCTGTCGGAGAAGGACACGCACGGAGCGGGCCAGCTGTCGTCATGGCAGACTATCCAGCGCTCCCACGCGGTCGCTAATGGCGTATACGTGGTAGCGGTCAACCGGACTGGCTTCGAGCCCACGTACGAGGGTGGCAAGCCGCCCGAAGGCATCCAATTCTGGGGCCACACGTTCATTGCCGGACCGAATGGTGTGCCGCGGGTTGAAGCCGGGGAGACCGACGAAGGCGTGTTCACGACCGACTTTGACCTGGGCGCGCTGCGCGAACAGCGTCACGGGTGGCCGTTCCTTCGCGATCGGCGGGTGGATCAGTACGACGCCATCACCAAGCTGTTCGATGACGAGGACTGATACCCGCGTGTCTGTTTCCCGCATATTCCCTGCCGAGTGGGCACCGCACGCCGCATCCTGGTTCACGTGGCCGGCCAACCCGGACACCTGGACGGATGCCCTTGACGCAACGCGCCAGGCCCTTGCCAAGGCCTTCCTGGCCATTGCTGAGGGCGAAGTTGTCTTGGTCAATGTGGCCTCCGCTGAAGAAGCAGAACAGGTCCACCGTCTTACGGATCATCATCCGGATGTCCGCTGCTTACATCTGCCATCGAACGACTGCTGGTGTCGTGATCACGGTCCGACCTTCGTCTTCGAGGCCGGCCGACCACGCGCCGTGACCTGGAATTACAATGCCTGGGGCGGCAAGTATCCGCCCTATGACCTGGATGCCAAGCTGGGCGCCCGCATGGCGGAACGGGTTGGTGTCCCCGTGGACACGGCAGAAATTACCTGCGAAGGCGGCGCACTCGAGACCAACGGCCGGGACATCCTCCTGACAACCGCTTCCTGCATACTGAACCCCAACCGCAACCCGGGGCTCTCCCGCGTGGGGGCCGAGCTGGAATTCAAGGCGCAGCTGGGACTCGAATGTATCGGATGGTTCGAGGGCGAACTCGACGGCGATGACACCGACGGCCACATCGACAACCTGATCCGTTTCACGGCGGAGGACCGCATCCTCATGCCGGAATCCCTCGACACTGCCGAGAACCAGGCGGAATTCGGCCGCCTGTCTGCGGAGTGTGGCCGTCCCCTGACCTGGGAAGCCCTGCCTGAACCGGAGCCATTGCTGCATGAGGGACAGCCGCTTCCATGTTCCCACATGAACTTTTACATCACCAATGCCTGCGTCATCCTGCCGGCGTATGGTGGCGCCTCGGATGCTCAGGCCGCGCGGGTGCTCAAACGTCACTTCCCGGGCCGGACTATCGTGCCCCTGGACTGCCGTCACATCATTCGCGGCCTCGGCGCCATCCACTGCCTCAGCCAACAGGTCCCCGCGTGGGACAGAATCCGCCTGCCGGAGGATGATTTCCGGGCTTCGTAACTTCCTACTATGGAATCTTTCATTGCCTTCTTCCAGGACATCCCCTCGTCGCAGCGCACGCTGATTCTGGCCAGTGGTGTGCTTGCCTTCTGGATCCTGGAAGGCGTCGTCCCCCTCTTCTCGACCGAGTACCGTCGCTATCGGCATGCACTCTTGAACGCGGTGTTCACGCTGACGACCATGGTCGTCAACTTCTCGTTGGCGTTCCTGATCGTGAAAGCCGCCGACCTGACCACCACGATGGAATTCGGCGTCATGCACTGGGTACCCGGACCGCTCTTTCTGCAGGTCCTCCTCGGCATCATGGTCCTGGATCTGATCTCGGCATGGTTCATCCACTGGATCGAGCACAAGGTGGCATGGATGTGGAAATTCCACCTCATCCATCACTCAGACACCCACGTGGACGTGACCACCGCGCTGCGCCATCATCCGGGCGAGAGTGTCTTCCGTGCCGTCTTCACCATCCTGGCGGTGTTCGTTGCCGGAGCGCCCATCGCTGTAGTATTCATCTACCAGACGTTCTCGGCGCTCTTTTCGCAGTTCAACCACGCCAACTTCCGCATACCGCGTGCCCTCGACAAAGCGTTGTCATGGATCATTGTAACGCCGGACATGCACAAGGCGCACCACCACTTCCAGCAGCCGCTCACGGACACGAACTACGGCAACATCTTCTCCATCTGGGATCGCTTCTTTGGCACGTTCGCCTACGTACCGGATCCACGAAAACTGGTCTACGGAGTCGACACGCACATGGACGAGCGCGAACACGATGACGTCAAGAACTTGATGGCCATCCCGTTCCAGCCCTACCGCAAGCGCCCCGACCCACCTCCTGCCGAAGAGCAGGACGTGCTGAAAGGCTGAGCGGCGCGGCCTTGAGGCCGCGCCAAAACCCCTCTAGTACGTGGTATTCCGGAAGAACATGATGCCGCCGGAGATGCCACCTATGAAGAGGTCCAGATCGCCGTCGCCATCAATGTCCGCAAACTCGGGACTGGCAATGGCCTGAGTGTCGATGTCCAGCGTGCCGCGCTCCTCGAACTGGAAGGCTTCGGGCGTACCGACATTCTCCCAGAGGAATAGACCGTCGAGTTCGCTGCCCACGATCATGTCCTGGTCGCCATCGCCGTCCATGTCGGCAAAGGTCGGGAAGCTGCGACGACCGATGTCGATGTCCAGCCACGTGTCGGATACCAATTCGAATGCGGGCTCCTGCGGCGTGCCGTTGTTCACCCAGTAGTTGAGGCTTCCGGAGGCTTCTCCCGCCACCAGATCGTAATCACCGTCGTTGTCCAGATCCACAAGCGCCGGTGCGGCGTTCTGTCCGCGCGTCAGCGCGCGATAGACATCGGCTACCTCCGTAAAAGCATAATCGGCGGCTGAGCCATCGTTGCGCCAGAATGCTATCTCCTTGTTCCACTTCCCGATCAGGAAGTCCAGGTCGCCGTCGGCGTCTATATCGGCAATCGCAGGATTCTGGTGATAGGTGCTAATCAGATCCAGCGTCTCCTTGTACTCGAATGCAGGGGCCGTAGCGGTACCGGTGTTCTCGAAGACAAACATGAGGGACGTCTTCTGATTCGTGGGCTCGATCTTGTTACCCACAATCATGTCCAGATCCCCGTCATTGTCCATGTCCCACAGTTTGACGATGCTCTCGCTGCCGACATCCAGGTCGTACAGATACCGGGTCGTCTCCGCTTCAAAGTTGCCGTCGGCATCCTGACGCATCAGGTAGAAGTTGTCGCGCGTCGTGGAGTTGGCATTGAAGGCCCCACCGAGCACACCGAACACCATGTCCAGATCGTCATCGGCGTCCACATCCAGCAGGACCGGCGCATTATAGCCGCTCGTCTCGACCGGGTCATTCAAAGGCCAATTGACCGGCTCGGAGCGCAGCGAAGGCGATGCGCACGATCCCAGGTTGCGGACCAGCAGGAGGCCAGCCTCGAAGAAGTCGCCCCAGAAAAGGTCCAAATCCCCATCCAGATCGACGTCGGCAAAGTTCATCGTGTTGGCGCCATGCAGGGATACATTCTCGCCCACGATTTCGATGTCCTCCCAGCGATCTGTCACAAAGCGGAAACGGGGTACACCATTCTCGTCATCCCCCACCGATTCGTAGCGGGTGATGGTGCCTGTCACACGGCCGATAAACAGGTCCAACAGTCCGTCGCAGTCAATATCTACGATATGCGGGATGTTCTGGCGATCGGCGAAAATGGGCGTACCCGTGGCGTCCATGAGGGTATCCACGGCCACTACGAAGTTCGGCTCCTCGAGAGTGCCGTCGTTACGGTAGTAGCGGATGTACGAAAAACGCTCCTCCGTCAGGATGTCCATGTCGCCATCCTGGTCCAGGTCCACGATGCGATACCACTCGCCCGTGTCCAACCCTTTCCATGCGCTTGAGCGCCAGGTGTAGCGCGGCGCGGCAGCGGATCCGGTGTTCTCGAGATGGATGATCCGGCCGGACTCCTCCTGCACGAACATGTCCTGATCCCCGTCATTGTCCATGTCGGCAAACTGCGGACGCGGCACGTTGAATCCACCCTGGAAGGGCAGTTGATAGGCCTGTCCGAGACTATCCACGATGGCAAACGGCTCCACTTCGCGTACGAAGGTCGGACCGGATGTGGCATCCGCGGCGTCCAACGACCCGGTGGAAGCACAACCCGTGATGAGGGCACCGCCCCAGACAAAAAGAGCGATCAGGACTGCATTGCGCATGTTTAAAGGTAGGATTCGCTGATAATAGGAGGTGAACCGGAGAAGGTGACTTACTGCCAGGTCGGACGGCTGCCGGCACCTGAAGGCAATACGCCCACTTCGATCACTTTCACGATCTCGGCCGATTCGGTGTCAATGATGACAACGGTGCCGGGATGGCTACCATCCTCAGCGGTATAGGCCATATTGCCGTTCTGGTTGCTGACGTAGAGGTAGCGTCCATCCTCGGACAGCGCCGTACCGTGGGGCTGGGCCAGGCCATTGCCCTCGATGACGACCTCCACTTCCATGGTTTCCATGTTCAGGATGGTCACCTTGTCAGCCATCTTGTTGGCAAAGTAGGCGCGCGTTCCTTCTCGGTTAAATACCGGGTGCCACGGAGCGGCATCCACGTCGATGATCTTCTCGATCGGTATGCCGGCCTGGTCCTCTGAATCGAAGAAGAAGAACTTGGCCGTAAGCTGGCCACCGGCTACCATCGTCTTGCCATCCGGTGCAATCTGCAGGTCGACCAGCGTGTGCGTCGGGCCGTCGAGGTCCTTGAATTCGGTATCGCCTGTCTCGATATCGATGATGGTCATGCGATTCTCTGCCAGGGACGCTGAATACACGAACTTGCCGTTCGGGGCGACGGCCAGGGCATGAGGGCGCGGAATGAAGACCTCTAGTTCCTCCACTTCCATGGTGTTGGTGTCGATCTGCCCGATGCGCTGCGGCGGGTTCACCGCCGCCATGGAACGTCCCACGTACAGGTAGTCGGATGATGGATCCAGTTCGAGGAGGCCCGGCACTTCGAATTCAGCCTGTCCGACCAGCTCATTGTCGCGGGTGAACTTGAGGACGCGGCCGGCAGAAATGAGCGACACGTACCAATGGTCACCGCCCGGCTCTACGGCAATATGGTGCGGCTTGGCACCTTCATCAAATCCGAGCTCTTTCAGGTCGATGACCTCGGAAACGGTGTTGGTAGCCACATCGATGACATTGATCGTTGCCTCCCCCTGGTTCGTGATGTAGACGAACTCACGATCGTCGGAGGACGACATGCTCGTTCCGGACGAGCTGGCACATGCAGAAAGCAGCAGGGATGGGATGACGAGCATCACCACTAGAGCAAAACGATTCACGGGCTTGATGGGGTTTCGTGGCAGGATGGCGGAGAGGTCCCGTGCTGAATACCGGGCGCACAGGCAATATCGGAAAGGCTGATGGACGAAATCATGCTCATAAAGTTCAGAAACTATCGCCGTAAGCGGCAAACCGCTGGTCATGTCTCCCGTTCCACTGAAGGCAGCCGATAACCCCGTGAAACTCACGTGATTACCCTGTCTGCATGATCGTGAGTAGTTCGCCGGAAGCGCTTCCCCGTTTATCTTGACGATTCCTAACCTCCCCTCATGCCATGATTCTCATTACAGGTGCTTCAGGCCAGATCGGCGTCGATCTGGCAGACGAACTCGTTCGGCGCCACGGTCCGGACACGGTTTTGGTTACCGACCTCCGGATGCCGGAAAAGCAGCGTCCGGGACGGATCTACGACGTGCTCGACGTGACCTACATGGAATCGGTCGAGAAAATCATCCAGAGCCGTGATATATCAGTAATATATCACCTCGCCGGCATCCTCTCGGCCACGGGGGAACGCCATCCCGAGCTGGCCTGGAATGTCAACGTCAACGGCGTGCGCAACGTGCTTGAGGCCGCCCGTCGCTTCGGCTGCCGGGTGTTCTGGCCCAGTTCGATTGCCGTCTTCGGGCCTACCACACCAAAAGTCGATACACCGCAGGCCACGGTCACCGAGCCCGGCACGATGTATGGCGCCACGAAAGTCACCGGAGAACTGCTGTGCAAGTTCCACGCCACGCACCATGACCTGGATGTCCGGTCCGTCCGCTTCCCGGGCATCATTTCGCACTCGGCCCCTCCCGGCGGCGGTACGACCGACTGGGCCGTGGACATGTTCTTCCAGGCAGTACGTCACGGTCACTACACGTGCTTCGTGACCGAGGACACCCGTCTCCCCATGATGTACATGCCGGACGCCGTCAAGTCCGTCCTGGACCTGATGGACGCCGATGCCGATCGGATTACCATCCGCACGAGCTACAACCTGACCGCCTTCTCCTTCTCCGCCGGCGAACTGGCCGACGCCATCCGGAAATACATCCCGGACTTCACGTGCGACTATGCCCCGGACTTCCGCCAGGACATTGCCGATTCCTGGCCGCAATCCATCGACGACAGCTGTGCCCGCGAAGATTGGGCGTGGCAGCCCGAGTATGAGCTGGATGCCATGGTGCAGGACATGCTCCATCACGTCCGTATCATGATCGAGAAGGAACAGGCCGAAGCAGCCGTCGACACGGGCCACGACGACGCGTGACCCGCCCGACACGGAACGCCCCCGACTATCATCACCCCAGAGAGGAACGCAACCCATGTTTGACGCAGCCCGAGATCAGCTCCAGAACACCCTCGACGAGATCCGCGAAGCCGGTCTGTACAAGGACGAGCGGATTATCACCTCACAACAGTCGGCCGAGATTGCAGTCTCGACAGGTGACCATGTGGTCAACTTCTGCGCCAACAACTACCTCGGTCTGGCCAACCACCCGGACCTGATCGAGGCGGCGAAGGAAGGCGTGGACAAATACGGCTTCGGTCTGGCCTCCGTGCGCTTCATCTGCGGCACGCAGGATGTGCACAAGGAGCTGGAGCGCCGCATTGCCGACTTCTTGGGCACCGAGGACACCATCCTCTACGCCGCCTGCTTCGATGCCAATGGCGGCCTGTTCGAGACGCTACTGGACAAGGAGTGCGCGGTCATTTCGGATGAACTGAACCACGCCTCCATCATTGACGGCATCCGGCTTTCGAAGGCGGCCCGCTTCCGCTACACGCACAACGACATGGCGGACCTCGAGCGTTGCCTGAAGGAGTCCGAGGATGCGAAGCGGCGGGTCATTGCCACGGACGGCGTATTCTCGATGGACGGCAACATCGCACAACTAGACAAGATCTGCGATCTGGCCGAGCAGTACGACGCCATGGTCATGGTCGACGAGTGCCACGCCACCGGATTCTTCGGCGAGACCGGCCGCGGCTCGATCGAATACCGCAATGTCATGGGCCGCGTGGACATTATCACGTCCACGCTTGGAAAAGCACTGGGTGGTGCGATGGGTGGCTTCACGACAGGCCGCAAGGAGATCATTGAGCTCCTGCGCCAGCGCTCCCGCCCCTACCTCTTCTCGAACTCCCTGGCACCCGTCATCGCGCACACCTCGTTAAAGGTGCTGGACATGCTCGAAGGCTCCACGGCGCTGCGCGACCGATTGGAGGAAAACACGGTTCGCTTCCGCACGAGGATGACCGAAGCGGGCTTCGACATCAAGCCGGGCGTGCACCCCATCGTGCCCATCATGCTCTACGAGGCGCGCCTGGCCCGGGACATGGCCGCCGACCTCCTGGCCGAGGGGATCTACGTCATCGGCTTCTCCTACCCCGTCGTTCCGCAGGGCCAGGCGCGCATCCGCGTCCAGCTCTCCGCCGCGCACACAACCGAGCAGATCGACCGCTGTGTGGACGCCTTCGTCCGTGTCGGTAAGAAGCACGGCGTACTGTCCTGACACCCTCGAAGAGGTCATGATTTGAAAAGGGCGGGGCGACGATCGATGATCTTCGATAGTCGCCCCGCCCTTTCCGTGTCCAATGGGTCCGCAAAACCGGTTGCGGACAACCATTCCCCCGTCGCCTACTTCATCAGCACCAACATTCGGGATGTCGCGGAGGCGCCCACTTTCATGCGGTACAGATAGACGCCAGAGGGTACTGGGACACCAGCGTCATTGGTTGCATCCCAAACCACCTGGTGCGTACCGGAAGGCACCATGCCATCGACCAGTGTCTTGACAATCTGACCGAGTACGTTATACACCGTGATGGACGCGTACGAAGATGCCGCCACACTATACTGGATCGTTGTCTGTGGATTGAAGGGGTTGGGGTAGTTCTGCCCGAGCTCGTAGGCCACCGGAAGATCTTCCACGGCCTCGGTGTTCACGCCGAAGCGCGCCGACGTAGTGAAGCGTCCCCGATCAGAATAGGCCGATACCGAAGATCCATCAACAGTCCGCGCACGCACCTGCCAGGTGTAGGCGCCCTCCTCGAGCGACACGACCTGTACGAAGGGGGTGGCCAGATCGGTAACCTCCGTGTAGGCCCCTCCTTCTGCGGCATAGCGCACATCATAGATCACGTCAGAGGTCGAAGTAGACGGCACAATCCACGACAGCGTCGGCGAAGAGGTGCTCACCCCGATGCCATTTGTTGGCCCGCCAATTCTCGGCATGGGAGCACTTGCTCCCGCATCGACAGCAAACGATGCGGCATCAGACCAGCCTCCAAACGTACTGCCTCCGTCGTTTGAAACGGCTACCTGCCACCAGTAGGATCCACCGGCTTCAAGATCTGAAATCAGGACATGGCTGCTGCCTGATTCGGTTTCCTGCGTGGCTCCTGCCGGAAATGTCTCGTCCAGGCTGTATCGGACCTTGAACCGATCTGCAGCACCCACGGCCCCGGTAACATACCAGGAGAAGTTGATGGAGGTATCGTAAACGAGCAGATCATCGGCGGGATATGTCGGAACCGCAGTCAGTGTCGTCAGGCCACCGTATACGGTGAAGGTTCCTTGCGACGCCACGTTGTTCCAATCAGAAGGCGGTCCCGCCGCATACGTAGCTCGGACGCGCCACGAAACCACATCTCCCAATTCAAGCGGGCCAATGGTCACCTGACTGGCAACCAGTCCGGATTGCTCCGAGCAGCCCGGATCACCGAAAGCATCCGGAGCTACACACACTTCAACGTCGTAGCCTGTAAGGTCTACGCTGGAACCCTCGACGTACCAGTGAAGCGAGGGGCTCGTCTGGTAGACAATGGCATTGCCGACGGGCCACGAAGCCACTGGCGCACTCAAAACACCACCGCCAGCCACAGAGAAGTGGGCAACAGGCGAATCAAAATCACCATTCGGCCCGCTGGAGCGAACGCACCAGTCATAGGTTGCGCCTGGCTCGAGACCGGAAACATCCACATGGGTAATCCCGGTGGATGACGCGCTGTCCGTGTCACCGTCTGCTCGGATGACAGCACAATCAGCAGGCGCTCCAGCGTCACGCTTCAGGTAAAAAGCTTCAAAATCGACACCGTTGTTGTCGACCCCGGTATACCAGTGCAATTCAGGGCTTGTCGTGTAAATATCGAGACCGTCGACGGGGTAGGAAGGCGTTGCGGCGTTGGCCATGCCTGGTCCGGCCGTGGTGAAAGAGGCAACCTCGGAGTCGAAATCGCCATTCAACCCGCTCGACTGGACGCACCAGTCGTACGTCGATCCGGGATCAACTTCGGCATCGACATGCGTAACGCCCAATACTGACGAGAGGGATACGGCATCGTCGTCTGTACGTATGCTTTCACAGTCAGCCGGAGCGCCCGCATCACGACCGAGTAGGTACGCCGTAAAAGCAATGCCTGTGTTGTTCTGCTCGGTAAACCAATGCAGCTCAGGGGTGGTCGTAAAGATTTCCAGATCCCCCACGGGGTAACTTGGAGTCGCAGCAACGGCGAGTCCATTGCCGTCCGTCGTGAATACCGCCCAGTCAGACCAGTCTGATTGCAGCCCATCCTCGGAAGCGCGGACGCGCCACTGGTATGTCTCACCAGGCAACAGCGAGGGATCACATTCCGAGGTCACTTGCTGGGTACCCGTGATCCCGCTTGGCCACTCCGGCTGGTTGCACACGGCCTCGTTTGAGGCCGCAATTTCGATTTGCACCTCGAACGTCATGTTGTCAATTGGAGCGCCTACCCACCAATTCAGCTCCGGCACGTTGGTTGGCACGATCAAGCTGTCGGCCGGATACGAGGGGGTCGGAGTCAAGGGATTTTCCTGGGAGAACGCGTCGATTGCCGACCACTGAACGAGACAAACCAGCGCAAGGCCTGTCAGCAAACTGAACGTGTATGGTCGTTGGATGCGGATCATGAGGATATGCCGTGTCTTTGAGCTGATCGTTTTCGACGCTGGGGGACTCAGAACGCCATTTTTATAAAGAGTTTCAAACAGCAACATTAAATACAACCCACCCCGAAAGCAACTGGTCAACACTCCATCAGAGATACACTTCGTTGCGTCCGTAAGTATAATCTTCATCGCTCTTGCCGCGCTCGGATGCTATCTTCCGCCCGGAATCCATCAACCGCGACGTACCCCCCCGTTTCCGTGATACTCATTCTCAAGCCCAACACAGACCGCGCGTCGGAGAGTTTTGCCCAGCTGACCAACCATTTGGAGTCGCTCGATGACATCTCTTTCACGTTCCATGATGTACACGGCGAGGGCCAGGTCCTGACGGAGGTTTACCTGCTCGGTGATACTGCGCGTCTGTCCAAGGAAGCCATGGCATCGCTGCCCTGCGTGGAGCGTGCAGTGCGCGTACAGGAGAGCTACCGCATCCTCGGACGCCACGGCGAAGAAGATCGGCAGGAGGGATTCGATTACAATGGGGTGCGCTTCAGCCAGGATGACCTGCATGTATTCGCCGGCTTGTGCGCTGTTGACACGCCCGAACATGTGGAAATCATGATGAAGGCGCTCAAGGAACATGGTCAGCAGTGCACGCGCATGGGTGCCTACAAACCGCGCACGAGTCCCTACTCGTTCCAGGGACACGGCGCGTCCTGCCTGCCCTGGGTTTTTGAGCTTGCCGGCAAGTACGATATCCGCGTCATCGCGATGGAAGTGACCCATGAGCGGCACATTGACGAGATTGACGAAGCCCTCGAAAAAACAGGCAACCCCACCGGTGTGATGCTCCAAATAGGCACCCGGAATACGCAGAACTTCGAGCTGCTCAAACATGTGGGTAGGCAAAAGAGGCATCCCGTGCTCTTCAAGCGTGGGTTCGGCATCACGCTGAACGAGTCGCTCAATGCCGCCGAGTACCTTGCCAGCGAAGGGAACCCGAACGTCGTCTTCGCACTGCGCGGGATGAAAAACCAAGGCGGTGATCCCCACAGGAACATGGTGGATTTCACCCATGTGCCGGTTGTGAAACGGCTGACCAGGATGCCTGTCTGTGTGGATCCTTCCCACTCCGTCGGGTCCCGACACAGTTCACCGGACGGACTTCTCGATGTTTTTCACGCTACGGCGCAAGGCGTCATTGCCGGGGCGAACATGGTCCTGGTGGACTTTCACCCGAAACCGGCCGGTGCCCTGGTGGATGGGCCGCAGGCCCTTCGCATGTCAGAACTGGGATGGTTCCTCGAGGACGTTTCCATCGCAAGGGAGGCCTATCTGCTCCGCAGGAAGGCTGCCGACCGAGCATTGAAAACGAACAACTGAGCCCATGGATGTTCTTGGCATTGACATAGGCGGTACGGGTATCAAGGGAGCTCCTGTGGATACGCGCGACGGTTCGCTACTGGCGGAACGTCACCGGATCCCGACGCCCGATCCTGCCACCCCGGCGGCCGTCGCTGACATTGTTGCCGACATGGTACGCCATTTCGGTTGGACGGGCCCCGTCGGGGCTACGGTACCGGCTCGAGTGCAGCACGGTCTGGTCCGAACGGCAGCCAACATCCACGACCAGTGGATCGATACGCAGGTAGACCGTTTGTTCTCCGATGCCACAGGTTGCTCTGTGACCGTCCTGAACGATGCCGACGCCGCCGGCTTGGCATCCATGCGCTTCGGCGCCGGCTCGGGACTCGACGGCATCGTGTTTTTCATTACGGTCGGGACAGGCATAGGGTCTGCCATGTTCTACGACCAGAAGCTGATCCCAAACACCGAGCTGGGACATCTGCGACTCAAGGGTGGCTCCGCTGAGGACTACGCGTCCAACCGGGTCAGGAGGGAAAAAGACCTGTCCTGGAAAAAATGGGCGCGTCGATTCCAGAAGTATCTGGACCGTATCGAATTCCTTTTCGCGCCCGATGCCATCATCATCGGTGGCGGCATCTCTCGTCCCATGAAAGTTGCGAAGTACTGGGATTACCTGTCGACGCAGGCAGCGTTGATACCCGCTGAGCTGGAAAACGAAGCCGGCATTATCGGAGCTGCAGCCGCTGCTGCCCGCTGACGAGACGGACGACCTGTACAACTTAAACGGGAAGCGGCAGCGTCAGCGCATGACCGTCACACGATCAGGCACGACAAGGGCACCCGTCCATTGACGTTGCAGCGCATTGGCCAATCGCACCGCATCGTCCCGCTGCTCAAAGTCACCGACGCGGATACGATAGAACGGGGGACGATAGAACGAGTAGACAGCCACGATATCCGAGAGTCCCAACCGGTTGCGTTGTCCATCGGAAAGATTGCTGAGCCATCGCTCCACGGCGTCCTCCACCACGGCGGCCTCTTCCCGGACAGAAGAGGAAAAAACCTGCACGCGGAAGCCATCCAGTTCAATCTGACTTCCGTCGTCTGCCGTGCTGTTCATCAACGCCTGGGGCACGTCATGCACAAGGGCGTCCCGTACGGGAGGCAATACGTCCGGGTATTGGCCCACATCCATCCGCTCCACGTCAGCCCAGGAAACCGGTTGAGTCGCCGCTGGGGTATCCGGCGGCGCATCCGCCACGGGAGCAGTAGCAGAGCAGGCCGACAGGCCAACGGCCAGAACGAGTAGAGGTATCGTTGCGCGAAAACGAGGCAAGTTCGGTACCCGGAATTCAGTAATCGGACGCACTCTTTGCGCCCTTCAAAATGGCTACAGATGCGCTGGCTCCAATGCGGGTAGCGCCATGCGCTATCATTGTTTCCGCGTCCTCTTTCGTCCGAACACCACCAGAAGCCTTGACTCCCATGTCGGGTCCGACGGCACGCCGCATCAAAGCAATATCCGATGCGGTTGCCCCGCCCTTGGCGAATCCTGTCGATGTCTTGACGAAGTCGGCTCCTGCATTGCGAGACAGCACGGAGGCGATGACTTTCTCCTCATCCGTCAAAAGAGCGGTCTCCAGAATGACCTTTACTATAACGGCGGTCCCAAAGCGACTACGGTGCCTGCCTGCTTGCCGAGCGGCTTCCACCACAGCGCGGATGTCCGCTTCAACCTGATCATACAGACCACTTTTCATGAAGCCGACATTCATGACCATGTCCACCTCCGTGGCGCCGTCGCGAACGGCACAATCCGCCTCGGCGGCCTTGATCTCGGTCGTGGAGGCGCCGAACGGGAAACCCACTACCGTACACACCGCCACGGGGGATCCAGCCAGGAGATCCGCAGCCAAACGCACATTGCAAGGGTTTACACACACTGATGCAAAACAGTAGGTTCGGGCCTCTTCGCACAGAGCGCGGACCTGTTCCTGGGTGGTATCCGGTTTGAGGGCTGTATGGTCGATCATGCGAGCGAGCGGTGGCGCCAGATCGCAGGCCGAGAACGAGTACCACTCCGGCTGATCGGCCCTCACCCCGAAGCGACTGGCCCCGGCATCAACAAAGGAATGCAAGGCGCCTTGATGTTCTTCTGCCGGGGAATGATGCCCCTCGACCGGTGCGCGAGCGGAGACGGGCGCGCCCATCATGGAGCCCGCGGCCTTTTCAAAGCGCTTGCGTAAGCGCTCTACGATCTGTTGCTGTTCCTGCTCATTCATGACGGCATGATACGCACGAGTACTGATCTGATTCCGAGAGGACGGACAATTTCCGGAAAAGCCTCTGGCAGCCTTAGCCCAGGAACACCATTCGGATTACTTACGAAAGGCGGGGTGCGTTTTTGGGCACTGCAACGTGCAGGCTGCCGGGATTGATGTCAACCTGGATGTCGCGGGCCTCCGTTGAGAGGATCTCACCGTCGGCATGGATTGGAAGCCCATCGTCCGTTTCAATGTGCAGGCTCCTTGCCCGCTGATACCGGACTTCCTTCATTTTAATATGCCTTCCGGATCGGACGCGTGGCAAAAGCATCATGCATCGTAAGGCGGAGATACCCTCCACGATGCAAGGATCCAGATATCCGTCCGCAATCAGAGCTCCGGGATTGACCGTATACCCGCCTCCTGAATCGGACGCGTTCCCGACCGTAACGAACATCAGCCGGCCGCGATAGAGTATCGCACCCTGATTGGTCCCATCGCGAACCACGGCATGCCCGGATTCCCAGGTACGCAGCGCTTGAAGAATGGCCAAGGTGTACCCAAGATCGAACGGATATCCCTTGTATTTGGGGGCGATGACGGCGGAGTGGGCATCAAATCCGATTCCCAGGGCATTGACGAAAAACCCATCGTGCAGCGAACCCGCTTCCTGCCATGTCAAGCGACCCGTATCGACCGCCTCGGTTCGAGCGTCAACCAGCGAATCCAGGGCCGCAGGCCACGAAGACGGCATATGGAGAGCCCGGGCAAAATCATTTCCCGAGCCCATACCCAATACGCCCATGGGAACCGTCGATCCACTCGATACAAGACCCTCGGCAACCTCATGAACGGTACCGTCTCCGCCGCATGCCAGAACCAGATCGGCGGACGACCCAGTCTCAGCGGCAATATCCCTGGCGTGCCCGGGGCGCTCCGTCGCCCGGAAGACAACCCTGGGAAAGGCCGCCTCAACGGCGTGGGCAAGGGATGCCAGCACACGCCCATTCCGACCGCTTCGGGCAGACGGGTTGGCTATGACGACGACGGTATTGAATGATCCCATGAAACAATCTACAACCCGGTGGCTCAGCAGTCGACAGTGCTCGTGTTCCCTATCTTGCACCCGAGGGTAGAAGCTCCCCTCTACCTCACCCACTCCTGCCACACGCGATGAGCCAGTCCGCCATGCGCCGACGAACACTGCCAGCTTTGTCCATTCTGGTCTGCTCCCTGCTTTGCGGATGCGCATCGGAGCCTCGCAAACCGGCCGAGACGCCTTTCATGACCCTGACGGATGGCCTGGAAAGGACCGTCAACCTGCAGAATCCGCCTCAGCGCGTGGTTTCCATCGCACCGGGCGCTACGCACATTATGCGGGCAGCGGGAGGCCTCTCTTCGCTGGTGGCGATCACCTCGGCTGATTACCGGGAGCAGGATCTGGCCGGGCTGCCCAGGATTTCGGCACTGCCACTCGATCTGGAAGCCATCGTTGCCCTGGATCCCGACCTTGTGCTGGCCTCGGATCAAGTGAACGACCCGTCACATGCCGATCTTTTCGATGCCCTGGATATTCCAATCGTGTACCTCGGATCGGCCTCTTGGGAGGCCGTACTTGCGTCCATCCGGATGACAGGTGACATGATGGGGACAAGCGAGCAGGCGACATCCATGGTGGATTCGCTCGCGAAGAAACGGGATGAACTGATGGCGAAGACTGCCGCGCCCGGGGTGCGTCCGACGGCTGTTTTCCTGATCTCTCCCATCCAATCCTATTCCTTCGGAGCAGGCAGCTACGTCCTGGATCTGATGCGGTGGGCAGGGCTGGATCCCATCACATCGAGCTTTGACACCCCTGCCCCGGTGCTGGATGACGAATGGGTACTCATGCATAATCCCGATGTCATCATCGGCTCATTCGGCGAGGATGATGCAAAGGATGCCCTACTGAACCACCATCCGACGTGGCAATCCCTGGACGCCATTCGCAACGATCGGATTTTTTCCATCCCTGCAGCTGACATCCTGACCCCGGGACCGAGGAACCTGCAGGCTGCCTCGCAGATGGCTCGATCAATTCACCCTCATCTTTTCGAAGTTGTTGCGCCACGCACCGGAAATGAAAGCCTCACGACCAAGTGATCTGGAGCCGCCATCATACCATCCTGTTGGCCATGATCCTTGGCGTCGTTCCGGTACTGGGGATCGGCATGGCATTCGGTGCCGTCAGTCTTCCCCTCGGGTTTACCATGCGAACGGTTCTCGAAGCCCTAACGGGTGCTGCCCCTTCTGGCGGAGACCGTATGGCTGATATCATCCTTCAGATTCGCTTGCCCCGGACGCTGGCGGCATTCGTAGTGGGCTCCGGCCTCTCGATGACCGGGGTTGCGATGCAGGCTCTGGTACGCAACCCCTTGGCAGATCCCTACGTTCTCGGGATTTCAGGAGGGGCATCAGCAGGAGCATCCCTGTTCTACATGGGGTTGATACCCGGATTCCTTGCTGGCCGGCTGGATATGTCCCTGGCAGCTTTCCTGGGTGCCCTGCTGGTCATCAGCCTGGTATATATGATTGCCCGAAGCGATGGTCGCCTGTCTGTATCCCGATTGTTGCTGGCAGGCGTGGCACTGGCTGCCTTCATGTCGGCGGTCTCTGCATTCGTAACGTTTGCATCCGAAGATGCCAACAAGACGCGGGCTGTACTCTTCTGGTTGATGGGCTCATTCTCGGGAATCACATGGTCGGACTTGCCTGTAGCCTCGACGGTCACACTTCTGGGCGGAGGAATCCTCCTCGGCTTTTCCAGATCGCTGGATGCCCTGCTTTCGGGAGAAGATCAGGCACGGTCTCTGGGTGTGAGCGTGGAACAGATGAAGAAGACCCTCATCGTCGTCTCCGCTCTTGTCACCGGGGTGTTGGTCTCCATAGCGGGTGCCATCGGATTCGTAGGGCTCATCATCCCACATTCCGTACGAGGCTTGGTAGGCATTCGTCACCACTGGGTGGTGCCGGGCTCCTTTTTCCTGGGAGGCACATTCATGGTGCTGGCTGACACCCTGTCGCAGATCCTGCTACCTGGACAGCAGCTTCCTGTGGGGATTGTCACGGCACTCTGTGGTGTTCCCTTCTTTCTGGTCCTGTTGCGTCGAACTGATTACCAATTCAAATAAGACGCACAACCCACAAGCGCTTGGGGTGTAACACCACGGACCATACGCCTGACCCAAAGGCCCCCAACGCCCTGCCATAGTGTATTCAGACTTCCAATGACCCCGAAGCAGCATCCATGCCCCGGAAATCCAGCGCGATGACCCTCAACGATATCCGTCGCCCCGTTGAAGTTGAACTGGAGGCATTCCGGCAATACTTCCGCTCGGCGATGAAAAACAGGGTCTACCTGTTGGACAAAGTGGTGCAATACCTGCTCAGGAAGAAGGGCAAACAGCTGCGTCCGGTGCTGGTCCTGCTTACGGCCCGCGCCTGCGGAGGGATTACAGAATCGACCCATCGTGCGGCGGCACTGGTGGAGCTCCTGCATACGGCTACACTGGTTCATGACGATGTCGTGGACGAGGCCGACCAGCGACGGGGCGCTTTTTCAATCAATGCCCTTTGGAAAAACAAGGTGGCCGTGCTGCTGGGAGACTTCCTTCTCAGCCGTGGCCTGCTACTTGCTCTCGACCACAAGGAATACGCCTTGCTTCACATCGTCTCGGATGCTGTCCGACGGATGAGTGAGGGTGAACTGCTTCAGATAGAGAAAGCGCGGAAACTGGACATCGACGAGGAGACGTATTTCACCATCATATCCGACAAGACGGCCTCCTTGATTGCCGCCTGTACTGCCTGTGGCGCGCAAAGCGCAGGGGCAAACGAGGAGATGCAAACGGCCATGCGCTCGTTCGGTGAAGAACTGGGTATGGCCTTTCAGATTCGGGATGACCTGTTCGACTTCGGTGTAAAGGACGTTGGGAAGCCGCTGGGGATCGACCTGCAGGAGAAAAAGATGACCTTGCCGCTCATCCATGCCCTGAGCCAAGCGGATGAGGGTGAAAAGAAAGAGATCATGCGGGTGGTACGTCGAAAAAGGAAGTCACAGACCGATGTGGAGAAGGTCCGGGCATTCGTTGGCACCCACAGCGGTATAGAGTACGCTACCCGCACCATGATGCAGCATGCCGACAATGCCATGGAAATCGTGCTGTCACTGCCCGAGTCGGATGCCCGCAGCGCCTTGGCTGACCTCGTGCGATTCACGGTTACGCGGGAAAAGTAGCGCCCGGACCCGCCCGCCACTGGAACGATCCGCTGAACGATCCTTCGGTATGGACCGTCTATCCGACTTTCTTTCCAGAAAGGAATGCGATGGCCATCTCGTTGAAAACAGCCGGTCGCTCGATGTTGCACACGTGGCCCACCCCATCGATGACCTGCAGGTATGCATTCCGGGAGGGATCAGCCTGTCGGCGCGCCGGGGGAAGAAACATGAAGTCACGGCTTCCCATCAGGTAGAGTGTCCTGCATACAGCATCACGGGCCGACCATTTGCTCAATCGCTGACGCACCTCGGGGACCAGATGCCACCAGCGATGGAACTCGTCGGGAGCTACCTGCCTTGCTTCCCGACGGAAGATGCGCCGTGACTCGGCTGCCTTGGCACCGGGCATGATGATCCAGGCGAACGTTGCGTAGAGCGTACGAAACGGGATGACCAGCCGAAGCGCTTGACCCGCGGTTATCAGGGCCTTGGCGGGGATAGTGAATCCAGCAACGGCACCGGCATATATGACCGATGATACCCGATCGGGCACCATGTCCACGATCTCCCGGATCAGGATGGTACCGAGAGAAACACCCACAAAATGGGCATTTTCAATGCCTTCTGCGTCCAGCACATCCAGCACGTCCTGTCCAATGGCACGCAACGTATAGGGTTCGCCATTTCCGTGATACCCGCTGCTTCGCCCATGCCCTCTCAGGTCCAGGAGAAGCAGATTGAAGTGGACCCGGAAGTCGCGCAGCTGTTTGAACCAAACGGCTGAGCTGCCACCGGCGCCATGAATGAATACCACCCAGGCTATGGCTTCAGGATTCCGAAAGGTTTTGTAGGCCAGCATGAGGGGGGGAGCAGCGCGTGGAGGTGGGCACCCTTGTACGTACAAACCGGCCTCGGGTTGTTTCTTGTTTGAGAAGAGTGCGCGCGAAGTGTACGTTGGTCGAGACACCCGTCTCCACTCGCAGTGGTATCCGCGGTGCTCACCCAAACTACCCCTCCCCGACCGTACATAGCCAACCACCCTGCTGCGAGCATACGATCCGCCATGAGCACCTCCCCTGCACGATTGGAATCCGTCGCCCGCCTTTTTGGGGATGTTTACGGTACACTTCCGAATTCCCTGGCCGATGCCCCAGGGCGCGTGGAGGTTATCGGAAACCACACTGATTACAACGGTGGGAGCGTGGTTGGGGCAGCGCTCGAACGCGGCACGGCGGTTGCCATGGGGTTGCGTGCTGACGGGCGAATCCGGCTGATAAGCGATACACGCCAAGAGGCTGTACCGGTGGAGACAACCATGACGAGCTTCACGTCCGAACGTCTACCCGACTGGTGCGCATATCCACTCGGGGTCATTGACGAGGCTCGGCTGAACGGATGGGTTCCTGAGGGCGCCGGCCTGGATCTGACCATTCATTCAACCCTCCCCATCGGCGCGGGGCTTGCCAGCAGCGCGGCCCTGGAGCTGGCAGTGGCCGGCGCCCTCGTACCGCTTTTTTTTGAAGCCGGAAATGAACCCGGCACAGAGATGCTGGTGGCAGCTGCCCATCGTGCCGAGAACCGGTTTGTCGGGATGCCGTGTGGTTTGCTGGATCAGACCGTCGTAGGTCATGCCCGAGAGGATCATCTGATTGTCATGGATGCGGCCACCAATCGACATGATGTGGTCCCCATACCCTCTTCCCTGGGATTCGTCCTCTTCCAATCCCACGTCTCCCACGCACTGGTGACCTCACCCTACGAAGAACGTCACCGGGAGTGCAGACAAGCTTTGATGGGCCTGCAGCGATTCATTCCCGGGCTGCGCCATCTGGCATCCGTACACCCTGCCGATCTGGATGCCTATGGATCGGTATTGGAGACCCGTCCCAGGATGAGGGCGCAACACGTGGTGGAGGAACAGGTCCGTGTCCTCGCATTCCAGGAGGCCCTTCGCAACGGGAAACGGGAAACTGCGGGTGCACTCATGTCCGCTTCGCACGAAAGCTCGCGTCTTCTCTTCGACAACTCGACACCTGAACTTGACGTGCTCGTCGCATCGGCATCCCAACAAGAAAATGTCCTTGGGGCCCGTCTATCGGGTGGCGGTTGGGGTGGCACGGTTGTCGCCTTGGTAAGAGACACCTTTTCTGATCATCAGGCCGAGAGCATATGCGATACCTACGAGGAACTGTTCGAAGTACGTCCGCATTGGTGGAGGTCCAGAGCCTGTCGGGGGCTTGTCCAGGAGCGCCTCTAGCCATGATGCTGCCTGAACAACGTCCTTGATGCACTCCGAACCCATCCGCCGTGGCCATGGCCCCTGACATGTCAGATCCATCCGGATCGCACCCGACTGCCGAACCGACCCGGAACCGCCGGATGAGAACCTTACTCGAGTGGGGTGCCATCCTGCTCTTTCTGGCCTTCATTCGCTTCACCGACCAAGGAACGGTCGTCCTCGGCTGGATGCAACAGGGTATCCTGGCCACAGGACTCTTTCAGGCAGATACGGTCTGGGCCGAGGAAGAGGCCGAAACGGCCAGCTACGACATGGCCCTCCGTTCGCTCGATGGCGAACCCGCGCACATGGAATCATTCCGTGGGCGCACCATCTTCCTGAACCTTTGGGCCACGTGGTGCGCGCCCTGTCTGGCCGAGATGCCCTACATCCAGAAACTGTACGAGGACGTGGGCGACGAGGGTATCGTATTCATCACCATCTCTACGGATGAGGAGGCCGATGTGGGCCGGCAGTACATCGAGGCCAAGGGCTATACCTTCCCTGTATACCGGGTTGATGGCCCGATGCCTGCGCTGTATCGCAGCCCTACGCTCCCGACGACCTGGGTCATTTCGCCCGAAGGCAAACTGGCTACCGTGCACGCCGGGATGGCCAACTACAATACCCGGGGCTTCAAACGTTTCTTGCGTTCGCTCGCGAAGATAGAGACGCCCTGAGTGGCTCGGTGTACGACGAGGCTCATTTGCGCAAGTAGGCGTCCGTGCCATCCAGCCAATCCTGCCGCGGCGGGCTGAAAATGTCGACATCAAGCGTCTCTTCCAACGCCTGTGCCTTGTGCCACACGTTGGATGGAATGTGCAGGACCTCTCCTTCGTGAACATCGATGACCTTGCCCTCATCCTCTCCGATCCAGAATCTCAAGGTTCCTTTCAGGATGTAGGTGATCTGCTCATTCATATGCTGGTGTTTGGGCACGATGGCACCTTTCTCGAGGTAGACATGAGCCAGCATGGCTTCGCGGCCTGAGACCAGTTTTCTGCCAATCGTGGGCGATAAGGTCTCCATGGGGATGTCATCCCATGAGATGAGGGTAACATCGGTAGCGGAGGAGTAGTCAGGCATGGGATCTTGGGTTGGATCGAAGGAAGCCGGAATATAGGGTACGTCCTCTGTCGCCCGGAAGGACAGCCGGCCTGAAGACTGCGGTCGATTTGGATGAACCTTGGTCAAATGCGGTTGCGATCGAGCCCCTCGAGGGTGAACTTGCGGTGGTTCCATTGGCGTTTTCACTCCTTCCTCTCTCCGATCAGCGTGATTCTTGGCCATCGCATAGGGCGTGTGCTTCACGGAGTGGGCAGCTACTCGCTGTTCATGGCGAAAGGGCTCGGCGCCTCACGTGAAAGTCTTCGTCATCTGCCGATCATATTCCGGCAGATGGTCCAGCTGGGAGTGAACTCAACGCCCGTGGTCATCATGGCCTCGGTTTTCGCAGGCGTCGTTTTTACGCTGCAAACAGCCTATCAGCTCGAAAATTCCTTTCTCCCACCCGACACGATCGGCGCCGTGGTCGTGCCCACGCTCATTCTGGAAATGGCCGCGCTGACACCCGGGCTTGTTCTGGCATCCCGCATCGGAGCCAGTATCGCAGCGGAGCTCGGTACGATGAAGGTTACGGAACAGGTCGATGCGCTGGAGGCCATGGGGCTCAACTCCATCGCCTACCTTGTCATACCGCGGATACTGGCCGGCATTGTCATGTTTCCATGCATGTACGTTGCCAGTGCCATGATCTCCATTGCCGGAGGGGCCATCGGAGGCGAAGTGATGGGGTACCTCTCCGTGGAATCCTTCATCCTCGGTGCAAAAACTTGGTTCGTCCCGTTCGACGCCTTTTTCGGACTGTCCAAGTCCTTGGTGTTCGGCTTCCTCATAACGTCCATTGCCTGCTGGAAAGGCCTCACAACGAGTGGGGGTGCAGACGGGGTCGGCAAGGCCACAACAGAAGCTGTTGTCATTGCCTGCGTCAATATCCTGATTGCAGACTACATCATGGCTGAAGTCATCTTGTAACGAGGGCGGCCGGCTGCCCACCGGAATCGCAGCGTTCCGTATCATGCGCCCCGCCCCAGGTACTGACTGATTCACGACTCCAACCTGCTTCGTGCCCACCCAAAGCGAAACGCACCCCTCCCCATCCGATGCTTCCCGTGAGGGATCGTCCGGGCTGGGTACGTTCGGTGGTGTGTTCACCCCGTCGATCCTGACCATCCTCGGGGTCATCATGTACCTGCGCTTCGGCTGGGTTGTTGGCAATGTTGGTCTGCTCGGGACCCTGACCATTGTAACGCTCTCGACCGGGATCACTTTCCTGACCGGCCTCTCCATTGCGTCTATCGCGACGGACCAGCGGGTACGCACGGGTGGGGCCTACTACATGATCTCCCGGTCGCTGGGCATCGAGGCCGGCGGGGCCGTCGGCATTCCGCTCTACCTCGCTCAGGCGCTGTCCGTGGCCCTCTACACGATCGGATTCGCCGAGAGCGTAGTTCGCGTTTTCCCTGTGCTGGATGAGAAAATGGTGGCGCTGGTCACCACGGCCGCCGTCACCGTTCTGGCCTTGAAATCCGCTGAAGCAGCCATCAAGGCGCAATTCGTCATCATGGCGGCCATTGCAGTATCGCTTCTTTCGCTTGTATTCGGTTCCCCGGTGGAGGTATCCGCGGCCCCGGTCGACCCACAGGACACGGCAGGATTCTGGGTTGTTTTTGCCGTCTTTTTCCCGGCCGTCACGGGGATTATGGCCGGTGTCAACATGTCGGGTGATCTCAAAGACCCGGGACGCAGTATTCCGTACGGTACGCTGGCCGCCATAGGCGTGGGGTACATCATCTACATGAGCATCCCATTCGTACTGGCCAGCAGGGCTTCCGCAGGGGATCTGATTGCTGACCCCTTGATCATGCGCAAGATCTCCTTTTGGGGCGATGCCATCATCATGGGGGTCTGGGGCGCCACGCTCTCCTCGGCTGTGGGATCGATCCTGGGGGCTCCCCGTGTCCTGCAGGCCCTGGCGCGGGACGGCGTCCTACCACCCATGATGCGTTTCCTGGGACAGGGTTCGGGTGAAGACGATGCACCCCGCATCGGAACGGCGTTCACGTTTGCCCTGGCCGCCATCACCGTCATGCTGGCCGACCTGAACATCGTGGCGCCCATCCTGACCATGTTCTTCCTGACCACCTACGGGGTGCTCAACATTACCGCGGGCCTGGAGCGCTTTCTGGGAAATCCCTCGTTCCGACCGAAATTCCGCGTCCATTGGATGTTCTCCCTGATCGGGGCGGTGGGTTGTACGGTTGTGATGTTCCTCATCAACGCCGCTGCTACAGGCGCAGCCATCGCCATTGTGTTGACCATTTATTTCTGGCTGGAGCGCCAAGAGCTTCGATCAGCCTGGGGCGATGTGCGCAATGGAATCTGGTTCAACCTGACGCGAACCGGTCTTCTGAGGCTTCGCAATACGGTCGATGCCAAGAATTGGCGGCCGCACCTCCTCGTACTCTCGGGCGCTCCCTCTCGCCGTTGGCATCTGATTGATCTGGCCTCGGCCTT
This sequence comes from Rhodothermales bacterium, assembly GCA_017859335.1. Classification (GTDB taxonomy): domain Bacteria; phylum Bacteroidota; class Rhodothermia; order Rhodothermales; family UBA10348; genus JAAZVD01. The sequence goes on from JAFMNH010000008.1 coordinate 38,985, forward strand.
CTCCCACAACCGGGCGCTGGTCACGATCTCCAGTGTGCTCACGGGCTCCTCCATGACCTCGCGCCGGATCGAAAGCATGTCCTCCAGCCTGTACGAGTACCTGGACAAGCAGGGTGTTCAGGCCCTTGTGCGCATTATTCACGCAGACAATGCCTTCTCCGGCGCCGTCCAACTCGTCAGTACGTATGGACTGGGTACCCTGGTGCCAAATACCGTGCTGGTCGGGGCTACCGAGCGCGAGGAGGCGCGTGCAGACTATTGCACCATGATTTCCCAGTTTCATGCCGCCCAACGGAATACGCTCATCGTACGGCACAACGAGCAGCGTGCCTTCGGCGCTCGCAGACATATCGATGTCTGGTGGGGTGGCCGCAAGGGCAACGGGGCCCTCATGGTCATCCTTTCCTGGCTGATCAGTACGAGCCTCGCGTGGCGGGGCTCCACGGTCACAGTCAAGATGGTGGTACCCAGCGAGTCCGCATCGGTCGGCGCCCGCGCCAATCTGGAGAACATCCTGCATGCGGCACGAACGAATGCACTGGCCGAAGTCATCGTGTCCGAGGGACGACCTTTCTGGGACATCATCCGGGAATCCTCCTCGTCGGCCGACCTCGTATTCCTGGGTATGGCCGAGCCGGACGAGGCATTCGAAACGTACTATGGACAGCTCCAGGAAAACACGCGCGGCCTTCCCACGACCGTCTTCACACTGGCCGCCGAAGAACTCGAATTCGGCGAAGTGATCATGTAGGCCGCGTTGGGAGGTGGTAATTTGAAAGCCCCCTTCCTATCCTCGGAGCCCACGCATCCAAACTCTGCCGATGACCCAGCTTTCTACCGAAGAACGCCGTCTCCTCCGCTCTTGCGCCGACGCCTTCGGCACACCCACGTACGTCTATTTCGAAGAGACGATTGTCCGTCAGATCCGATCGCTGAAAGAACATCTCGACGGACTGCCCCTTCAGCTACTCTATGCCATGAAGGCCAACCACGCGGTGCCGGTCATGCAGACCATGCTGCGGGAAGGACTGGGTATCGATGCGGTCTCGCCCGCCGAGCTGGCATACGCGCTCAAGCTGGGTTTCCCAGCCGACAAGGTGCTTTTCTCGGCCAACAACATGACCGATGAGGAGATGCACTTTGCCACCGGGCGGGGTGCCCTGTTGAATGTGGGCGAACTCTCGCGACTGGAGTCCTTCGGTCAGGCCTACCCGGGGTCGAAGGTGTGCGTCCGGCTGAACGGCCAGGTGGGCGCAGGGCACCATGCCCATGTCATCACCGCCGGCGACAAGAGCAAGTTCGGCATCCCGGTTGAGCAGGTGGACGCGGTGCATCGGATTGCGGGTGCGTACGACCTGACCATTGTGGGGCTGCATCAGCACATCGGAAGTGGCATCATGGATACCGAGACGCTGTGGCAGGCCATCAGCGTCATCCTGGATGCCTCCACTTCGTTCGAGGACCTGCGCTTCATCAACGTGGGGGGCGGTCTGGGCATCCCCTACCGCCCCGATGAAGAGGCGCTCGACATGTCCTCTTTCGACCGTCTGATCGTAGCGCCTCTGAAAGACTTTATCGACGGTCACCCTTCCGACGATCTGTCCATCTGGTTCGAGCCCGGACGCTATTTCACGGCGCAGTCCGGTATCCTCCTGGCGCGGGTCAACACGGTCAAGGAAGGCACGGTGCGCACCTTTGCCGGAACGGATTCCGGGATGAACCACCTCGTCCGTCCGGCCATGTACGGGTCCTATCATCACGTGGTCAATCTCTCGAACCCGGACGGTCCCGAAAAGACCTACGACGTGGTCGGCAACATCTGCGAATCATCGGACTTCTTTGCCAAGGACCGCTTGGTGTCGGAGCTGCGTGAGGGCGATATCATCGGGGTGCTCGACGCCGGCGCGTACGGCATGTCCATGGTCACGACCTACAACCTGCGATCGGAGCCGGCAGAAGTCTGGATTCCTGCGGGCGGTGAACCTCGCCTGACCCGTCCGAGGAGGAGTGTGGAGGAAATCGTGGCTGCTGAGATGGCGCGCGCCCTCTAGGAGGTCCTTACCCCGACTTCGAGCGGGGGTAGCCCTTCCACAGTAGCGCACAACCGGTCACCTTCACGCACGGGTCCCACACCTTCCGGTGTGCCCGTGAACAGCAGATCCCCCGGCATGAGGGTGAAAATGGTGGAAGCGTAGGCAATCAACGTGTCTACGGGAAAGATCATGTCTCCCGTATGTCCTGCCTGCCGCTCCTCGCCATTGATTTCGAGGCGGATGGAAAGATCCTGTGGATTGCTGACGGCCTCGGCCGGGACGAAGTTACCCAGCGGTGCAAACGTGTCGTACCCCTTTGCTACGCTCCACGGATGGCCTTTCTCCTTGGCCAGCAGCTGGATGTCGCGTGCCGTCATGTCGAGCCCCACGGCATATCCGGCCACATGATCCAGCGCGCGCTCGCGGGGTATGTGCGAGCCTGCCGTGCCGATGAGACACACGAGCTCCACTTCGTGATGGACATCAGCGGAAGCGGGTGGGATGACGATATCCGAGCCCGACGGAATCAGTGCTGATGCCGGTTTTAGGAAAATCATGGGCGATGTGGGCACGGCATTGCCCAGTTCCGCGGCGTGCTTGGCATAATTCCGGCCGATGCAAACCAGTTTTCCCGCTCGATACGTAGCTTTTCCGCCGGTCGCTGGCACCGGAATTCGATATTCCTCCATGATTCCTTGGATTGATATCCCCTGTCTGATGTCTTAAATTTGTGGGCTCGGCAATTATTTGCTGACACGTACTCCGTGAAAGGAGACTCGATTTCTTTCCTCTCGCGTCGGTACCCAGTCCGGCGCCCCAAAGCAGAGAACCCAATGTA
>JAFMNH010000087.1 GCA_017859335.1 Rhodothermales bacterium
TCACCCATCAGGCATTGTAATGCTTGTATCAGCCTCCGACCTGCACGTCAGCATGGATGGATCCACCATCCTGAAGGCGCTGGACTTTGACCTCGAAGCTGGTCAGTGGCATGGCCTCCTGGGCCCGAACGGCAGCGGTAAAACCACCTTGCTGCGCGCGCTGGCAGGACTCATCCCCTACACGGGTTCGCTGCAATTCGAGGGAAAGGAGGTCTCTGTGTGGTCGCGCCGCGCCATGGCGCGGCGCGTTGCGATGGTGCGCCAAACCCACGCCATCTCCTTCGACTTCAACGTAATCGATCTTGTATTGCTCGGCCGGGCGCCGCACAAACCGCTCTTGTCCGTCTATAACCAGAATGATAGTGCGATGGCGTCAACAGCCTTGCAGCAATTGGATCTGAAGGGCTTCGAGCAGCGCTCCTTCCACTCCCTTAGCGGCGGCGAGCAGCAGCGGGTCTTCCTTGCACAAGCACTGGTGCAGGAGGCAGACCTCCTGATCCTGGACGAACCCACTACCTATCTCGATGTCCATCACCAGTTCGAGTTCATGGAGCAGGTGCGTTCGTTGGTGGACGCCGGGAAGACCGTCTTCGGTGCCATGCACGATCTTGAAATGGCGGCACGATTTGCTGACCAACTCTTCGTCATGCACGGGGGTAAGATGGTGCGCCACGGCGCTCCAGACCAGGTGCTGACCGCCGATCTGCTGGCCAGCGTGTTCCGGATGGAGGCTACTGTTGCCGGGAGCGGAGATTCCCCCATACGCATTGCCTACACGCGCTCTCTTCCGTAACTGAAACAATGCTGCGACAAGGCTCACGAAGCGGCACCCATCCCATTCCATACGCTGACCCCCATGAAAATCTACACCCGTACCGGCGACGAGGGACAGACCGGCCTCTTCGGCGGCCCGCGCGTCTCCAAGGACGATCTCCGCATCGAAGCGTACGGAACAACCGACGAACTCAACTCGGTGCTGGGCGCCGCGCGGGCCGCTTTGTCCGACCACGCTCCAGGACCGTTCGATGAACCGGAGCGGACGGGGGAAGCAGCCGATCCAACGTCGCCTTCCCATTGGAGTACGTCGCTTGACAGCTGGCTGGAACGTATCCAGAACGAACTCTTCGACCTTGGGGCCGATCTGGCGACGCCACTGGATGCCAAGGCGCACGTGCACCGCATGGAACAGGATTGGATCGATGCCCTCGAGACCGACATCGATCGACTTGATGACGGACTTGCCCCCCTGACCGCTTTCATCCTTCCAGGCGGTAGCCACGTCGCAGCGCAGCTTCACGTGGCCCGGACCATCTGTCGGCGTGCTGAGCGAAGGGTCATTTCCCTGGCAAAACGGGATGATATCAATCTGCTGTGTGCCGTGTATCTGAACCGACTGTCGGATGCCCTCTTCGTGGCGGCCCGATTGGCAAATGACCGACTTGGTGTGGAGGACCACACCTGGACGTCGGCCACCAGCAGATCCGTATAGCCTGACATTCCAAGGCGCAGAGTACCGACAAAACCCGTATATTCGGTCGCCCAGGTCACGCATGTCTTGAAGCCGGCGGTAGCCTCCTCGAGTGACTACCCCATAGCGTTCGGTCCCCGAACACCATTGAGTCGTGTACATCATGCGAGATCGCTCCTTACCGGTCCTTCTGCTGCTCGCTTTGGCAGCCGTGCTGTTGGTCCTGCGTCTTTTGAATGCGCCGGCAACCACCAGTGACGACCCCTCTACACCCGTTCAACCCACGGCCATGGCCGTGGACGCCTTCGGTATGCCTGTTGAGGGGTTTTCCGTCTTTGAGTCCACCGTTCGTCGCAACGAGACCTTCTCCGACCTCCTGACGCCATTCGGGGTCGATTACGAGCGGATTGTCACGTTGGCACGCGATCACCGTGATGTGTTTGACGTGCGCCGCCTCAAGTTCGGTCGTCCTTACCGCGTCTACTCAGACTCTGCAGGTGTCGGGACATATATGATCTATCAGCCCAGCCTGGCTTCCTACGTCGTCTTTGATCTAGGAGAGAATCCCGCCATTCGCCGCGAGGAACGAAGCCTTGACGTCCGCGAACGTACCGTCGAGGGCATTATCGAGGAGTCACTCTACATGACCCTCATCGATCAGGATATCCACCCGGCGCTGGCCAATCGCATGGCCGACGTGTTCGCCTGGCAGATCGATTTCTCCCGTCTCCAGAAAGGCGATGCTTTCCGCATCCTGTTTGAAGAGCAGTATGTCGGGGATGAGTTTTTCGATATCGGCGAGGTGCTCGCCGCTCGATTCGTTCATCGGGGAGAAGATCATTACGCCTTCCATTTCGAGAAGGACGATGTGGATGAACACTACGATGAAAACGGCCAAAGCCTGCGCAAGGCGTTCCTGATAGCGCCTGTCGAATACAAGCGCATATCATCCGGTTTCACGCAACGGCGATATCATCCCGTCCAGAAACGCTATAAGGCCCACCTCGGAACGGACTATGCCGCCAATACCGGCACACCCATCCTGGCTACGGGGGATGGTACCGTGACAGAAGCTCGCTACGGACAGTACAATGGCAACTACGTCAAAATCCGTCACAACGGCACCTACACGACGCAGTACCTGCACATGTCGAAGATCAAGTCAGGAATCCGCCCCGGCACCCGGGTCAAACAGGGTCAGGTCATCGGCTTCGTAGGCTCTACCGGCTTGGCCACGGGACCGCATGTGTGTTACCGGTTCTGGAAAAATGGCGAACAGGTGGATCATCGCCGGGAAAAAATCCCTTCTGTTGGCCCTATTCCTGATGCGTACCGACCAGCCTTTTCAGCGCTACGGGAGACCTACGAAGTCCGCTTGAAAAAGCCTATCACCCCCTCGCTCGATCGGCGATATGCCGAACTGCTTCAGACGCCTACCGCACTGACCTCACCCTGACGGGCGCGACGGGCGCTCTGGCTTTGGGGAGCCCGCTCGTCCACGTTGTGCACCTTGGTAACAATCGCCGTTACAGCGTCAGACGTCAACGGCTTGGCAACCATCCCCTGCATGCCCCACTGACCATACGAGGTCACCTCAGCCGCTTTCTCCTTTTCGGCTAGTCCATAGATGGGGAGCCCTGGCCGATGCTGCCGCATGGCCTTCGCCGCCTTCCGACAATCCATATCGGGTAGATGGCATTCCATGAGTACCAACGTAACGGGCTCTTCCTGTGCTATCTGGATGGCATCCTCGCCACTCGTCGCGGTAAAGCAAGCGTATCCCGCCTCTTCAACGACGTATCGGGCAATCTCCAGATTGATCTCATTCTCCTGAACACACAACACAACCGGCTGACCGGCGCTTTCCGCCTGAACTGGCGCAAGGACGGGATCTGTTGTCTGCATAGCCTTGCTTGAGGGCTCAGCCTTCGGTGGGAAAAGGGGAACGACGACCGTAAAAGTGGATCCCTCTCCGACTTTACTGTCCACTGAGATACGACCGTCCATCAATTCCACCAGTTGTGATGTGATGGCCAAGCCAAGGCCGGTACCCCCAAAACGGCGGTGTCCCGAGTCATCGACCTGCCGGAACGCCTCGAAAAGCCCCTTGACGTCCTTCTTGTGGATCCCCATGCCAGAGTCCTGCACAGCGAGCGTCAGCCCCTCTGAAGCATCCCATCCCACAGACAATCTCACGAATCCCGATTCGGTAAACTTGATACCGTTCGACACAAGGTTCATGACAACCTGGACAAGTCGTTCATCATCCCCCTCCAGCTCCTGCGGTAAGGAGTCCTCTCGGATGATGGAGAAGGCAACAGGCTTGTCTTCCAGTAGCTCTTCGGCCTGTGCAGCAATCGAGCCCAACGCATCCTCAAGCCGGAACATCCGCGTTTGCAGCACAACCTTCTGCGCCTCAATCTCTTCGAAGTCGAGTATATCGTTGATCAGGCCCAACGCGGCGTCCGCACTTTCTTTAAGAACCCTGATCATGCGCTTCTCCTCCTCGGGGACCTTCCGCAGCGCAAGCAGATTGGCCATCCCGATCACACCATTCATTGGAGTGCGTAGCTCATGACTCATATTGGACAGGAAACGGCTCTTGGCCAACGCTGCCTGCTGGGCCTGCCTCATCGTACTTCGAAGGTCTGCTTCCAGTTGATCGCGGATTCCCTGTGCCTTGAAAATGTGGGACAGCAGGATGACCACAGCAAACAGGGAAGACAGGAATACGATGGACAGGATGATTTGGGAAATCCCGGCAATCCGCTCGTATTCGGCCTGGGCCGAAACCCGCGACTCAATGATCGTTTGCAGCAAATCAGGGATCTGCGAGCCCAACAGCGCAGCGGCCACCGGATCGCTGCCCAGGATCAGCTCCATGGTGGCTTTCGTCAGATCATCACTCAAAAAGGCCGAGAAGCTGGTCCAACTATCCAACAGCACATCAATCCGCTCCGCAACCTGCACTCCATCTTCGACCTCCAGCGCGAGGGATGCCCTGCTGACCTCGTCAGCCAACCCCCTGATGGTACTGATCCGGGCCTCAAAAGCGGTCTGGAACTCCCGACGCTCGTCGGCGGTGCGCCTTCCAAGGAGGTCGTCGGACGTAAGCGCTAACAGTCTGTTGGCATCTGCTACCTCGCGCTCCACGGACAGGATGACCTCGCTCAGAGCCGCCACATCCAGTATCTTCGTCATGCGGTCACTCTGCATGCGTGCCCCACCAGAAAAGACACCCATGTTGAGCAACAGCAGGGACATCATCCCGACTACAGCGGGAATCACGGATGTCGATTGTAGGCTGCGGGGTTTCACAAGCGATAGCCCGGATCCGATGGAAGCTTGCCGTCAACCGCTACGACCCGCACGGTCTCGTCGACACATGACGCGTGTACAAAAGCGGCGGCGTTCTTCAGGGAGCCTACGATCCGAACCGCCACCGCACACTCGGTGTACGGCCGAGGAAGACTCAGAACCTCGGTCTGATAAGCAACCGAAACCCAATGCTGCTTGAACGCCTGCTCGGACATCTGGAACACCCGGTTCAACGTACGGCGCCTTTCATCGGCCGCCGGCCCCGGCAGCAACAGCACGATCCCATCGGTCTGTGTCCAGTACAACCGATCCAATCGGGCAATACGCCTCACGTCCTGGTAAGAAAGATCCTCTGCCGCGTTTTCTGGGTGGACAATCAGGACCAAGGGATCCGACTGGGCCTGTACTACATCCGGCGTTCCAACCGCCATGACGCCAGTTAGACCGAGAAGAAGCGTTATGTATGAAAACATGCGCCTCATGCTAAAATCCAGCACTCAATTGAACGTAAAGATGGCGCTCTGGGAACGTGAGGTCCTCCCCATACATGCGAAGCTCGGTGGTGATGGCAACACGGGTGTAGATGTTGACCCGCACTCCTGACGTTACACCGGTCGACACCCTGAACGGATCGGTAGAAAAAACAGGGTCATCCATATTCCTGACCAGGCGATCGTATCGGACGTAAGCAATTCCACGCTCGTATGGCGCGGGAAGCTGGCGCTCCACCTGCGCATAGTAACCCGCCGTACCACCATACCGCTCCTTACCCCAATGCGTCACCGCCATGAGCTCCGACAGAAGAGACCATTTCCTGCCGTCGTAGGTCATATGGAGGTTTATCGTCTGATCCCTGTCGATGCTGTGCAGGTCGTGATTGTGGGGCCTTCCATCATCAATTTCAGGATGGTATTGTACCTTCTCACGGTAAAGTGTACCGCCGATCCGCAGATCCATCAGCCGCTCGGGTACAAAAGCCGCACTGACGTACCACGCCGGATTCTGTTGGAGGAGCACTCCCACTCCCGGTGGGTGGATATGATCGTCGCTGGCTCCGATACCGGCTGCATAGGTGACCCGTCCAGCCGCCATACCGTAGCTGCCGCCAACTTCTATCACAGTCGAGTGGATCGGCGACAGCCGGTTCGACGATTTCAGGATGTCGGGACGGTTGATGGTGGTTTGCAGATACTGACCGTGATGGTACAGCACATTCCAGCGGGAAATCGGTGTATGCAGTCGACCGAAACGCAGCTGCAGGAGATCGCTGTAGAAAAACTGGAAGAGGGAACGTTCCAGCCGGATCTGACCGAAATATCCACGATCTGGTGTCAGCGTGAACTCAGCGAAATACTTGAATCGCGGGGAGAGCTGCGTGCTGACATGCCCGACGAAAGTACCCTCGTAGGAGTGAGTACCGTCATCATCAAAAAACTCGGATCTGAAATCTGTGAAGATGCCGAAGTGTGTACGGGACTCGATCTCATCTACCAGACCACCAAGATCCTGGGCGCTGACCCGCAAGACAGGCAGCAGCAGGAACAGGGCAAAGAGTGATACGGACGCGTTTTTCATGGCTGGGAAGGGCCTTCATTTTGGGGACGTAGACCCTCTTTTGGAGGGTACGCCAAGATACGGTCTGATCAGCCTTTATTTCGACCAACATGATCCTGTTTTCGACGAAAAGCCATTCGGACCCATGGGCTAAACGCCGTCCCGTACGAGTCCCTTAGGTCGTATCAATCCCACCTCCTTCAAGACCCATGTCGTCACGGCGCCATCGGGTCCGGTGGCCTACTTCTTGACGCCCCATACCGGGTCGGGCGCCGGGGCCGGCTCGTAGCCGCGGCCGCCGCGTGGCGTTCGGATCTCGAACGTGGTTGCAGCCTCAGCACCGGCCATCATAACGCGCATCATGAACGTTCCCGGTTGCAGGTAGCGTTGACCATTGTCCGCAATGGGGGACGGCTCCCCAAACGCCGCCGCGCCCTCCTCTGTTGCGCTCAGATCGTAGGCGATCTGATTCAGTCCGTACGCCAGGTCCGTCTCGAAGGACTGCAGCACTGTACCGCCTTCGGTCTCAATCTGCACGGTGCCTGAACCGGCGCGCGAGGCCCAGACATCGAATGTCATTTCGGGCTCAATGGCCGGAGAATAGGCGCGGAAGGCCGATCCCCAACGATTGCTCCAGCCCATGGAACCACCATCGAACGCATGCAGCGTCTGCGCCATCAGATCCAGATCAAGCGGAGCCACGGTGGCCAAGTCGACCTGATAGATGGATCGGCCGTGCGTGCCCACCAGCAGATGGTTTTCCCTGGGGTGGATCTTCAGGTCATGCACCGGCGCAAACGGGATTGATTCGGCAAATCCGTGGAAGGTCTGCCCCCGATCCAGGGACGCGTACGTGGCGTGGTCCGTGCCCACGAACAACAGGTTTGCATTGTCGGGGTGCTCCACGATCACGTTGATCGGCTCCGCGGGCAGATCCGTTCCAATGCGCGTCCAGGTCTGCCCGTAGTCCTCGCTGGCGTAGACGTAGGCATCAAAGTGATCCCAGCGGTAGCCGTTCAGCGTGGCGTAGACGCGGCCTTCCTCGTGCGACGAGGCCACGACGCGGCTCACCCACATATCCTGCGGCAGGCCGCCATCGATGCGGGTCCAGTTCACCCCGCCATCGCGCGTCACGTGGATATACCCGTCGTCCGAACCGACATAGATCAGCCCGAAGCGCAGCGGCGACTCGGAGATGGTCGTGAGCGTACCATAGGGCACATCGCCTGGGCGGCCGCCACCCGTCAAGTCGGGTGAAATCGCCTCCAGGTCTGCCCCCTTGTTCATCGAACGGTACAGCCGGTTGGCACCGTAATAGAAAATGTCCTGGTTGTGGGGTGACAGCAGGATCGGTGTCTGCCAATTGAAGCGCAGCGGTTTTTCGCCCAGCTCGTGCCGGGGACGAATCGACATCCGTTCGCCCGTGTCCAGATTCACCCGGCTGTAGAAGCCGAACTGTGAGCCGTAGTAGACCGTCCTGTTCGTGCGCGTATCCACCTGCACCTGCATGCCGTCCCCACCGCCCAGGCGGTCGTATGGGTAGTCCCCGCTGGCTGTCCAGCCCAAACTCTGACGGTAGGTGCTCGGCCCCATCCACGTGCCGTTGTCCTGGAGGCCGCCATACACGTTGTAGGGCTCGGCCATGTCCACCTGGATGTAGTAGAACTGGCCCACCGCCGGAATATTCAGTTTCGACCACGTCTCGCCGGCATCGTAGGTCATGTTGAGTCCGCCGTCGTTGCCGTTGATCACGTGTCCTGGTCTGCGCGGATTCAGCCACATGGCCTGGTGGTCCGCATGCACGTGCGGCCCGCCGATGCTCTTCCACGTGGCGCCGCCGTCATCGGAGCGCAGCATGGGCACGCCCATCGTGTAGACCTGATCCGGATTGTCGGGGGCCACCCGGATTTCCCCGAAATAGTACCCGTACGTGTTGTAAACACCGTCCAGATAGTCGGTGTGCGTCTTGCGCCACGTAGCCCCGCGATTATCACTGCGATAGACTTCGAGGCCGATCACGTCCGTATCGAACAGCTGATTGTTGGCATCGTCCACGAAGTCCACCAATGCGGATGGCTCGATCTCGCCCTCTTTGATCATCTGCTTGACCGTCTCCAGATCGTAGCGGTCCGGAAAGTTCTCCCGTTCGAGGTACGCTTCGATGTCCGCATCGTCCTGGCGAAGGAAGTCCCGGCTGGTCATGGCGGCCAGATCGGCGCGGGTCAGGCCGTCGACCTCTTCATCCTCGTCGTCCGTACCTTCCTTGCGGAATTGATTATCGAGGGCCGCATAGATGATATCCGGATTGCCGGGATGAACGTCCAGTCCGATGCGGCCAACGCCTGCCCCCGTCGGGAAGCCATTGCCGTGGATCGGCACCCAGCTCTGCCCGCCATCTGTCGTTTTCCAGATGCCCGACCCTTCGCCCGCCTCCACAAAATTCCAGGCGCGCCGGTCGCGCTCCCACATGGCGGCGTACAGCGTGTTCGGATCCGTGGGGTCCATAACCAGGTCCACGGCGCCCGTGCGGTCGTTGATATACAGGTTTTTCACCCAGGTCTGGCCCCCGTCAGTGCTTCGGAAGACACCCCGTTCTTCGTTTGGCGAATACAAGGCGCCGAGGGCAGCCACCCACACCACGTTCGGATCCTCAGGATCGACCAGGATCCGCCCGATGCGCTGGGAATCTGTCAGGCCCATGTGCTGCCACGAGGCGCCCCAATCCGTGCTGCGATACACCCCGTCGCCGGCGTAGGAAGAGCGGCTGGAGTTGTTTTCGCCCGTACCCACCCAGATCGTGCCGCTGTCCCAATCGACGTGGATATCCCCGATGGTCATGGTGCCGTTGGCGTCAAATATCGGCTCGAAGGACTGTCCATTGTTCCATGTCACCCAGAGCCCTCCCGAGGCGTAGGCCACCATGAAATGACTGGGATCGGCCGCGTGGGCATCGATATCCGTCACGCGCCCGCTCATGATGGTCGGACCGATGTTGCGGGCCGGTACGGAGGCCAGCGGAGAATCCTCGAACAGCGCAACACGATCGGTAAACGCGGCCTCACGAGTCTGCGCCGTCGAGGGCGCTACAGCCATATCCATGACAGGAGCCAGATTCTGGCGCTGGGCGGTGGCAGGAAGGGCAACAAGAAAGGCGAGAAGCAGGAGACAGAATCGCATGATGGGAGGCTGGGCTGATCGTATCAATCGCATGACAGCCCAAACATAGCGCCCATTCCGCTTTGCTGCCGACGTAAATCACGGACTCCTGCTCAGTTGCACGAAGCACACGCGCTGCATACGTTAGGCGCACGAGTCCCGACCCATCTACCCGCCCAACCGTGATGCCAGCTTCCCTGATCATCGGAGCCGACAGGATTGTGACCAATGCACGGATCGACGTGCGTAATGCCTTCGACCATGCCCTCGTGGATACGCTCTCCCTGGCCGAGGAAGAGCATGTCGATCAGGCCGTGGCCGCCGCACGTGCGGCCTCGAAGCAGCCATTCCCCGTTCACCAGCGGGTGCACGTGCTGTATGAGGCGGCCGATCGACTGGAAGCACATGCGGCTGAAATCGCTGACCTCCTGGCTCAGGAAGGCTCCAAGTCCATTTCCGAGGCCCGGAACGAGCCCAAACGGGCCGCCGAGGTGCTGCGTATGGCAGCCGAGGTGGCCCGCACCATGCATGGCGAAAGTCTCCCCTTCGATGCGCGCCCCGGGAGCGAAGAGCGCGTAGGGTACTTCGTGCGAAAGCCGCTGGGCGTCATCGCCTGCATCCTGCCGTTCAATGACCCGGTGGCCCTCGTGGCGCACAAGGCAGGTCCCGCCTTGGCAGCGGGTAATGCCGTCGTGATGAAGCCTGACCCCTCCTCCTCCCTCTCCGTGCTCCGTACATGCGAACTCATGCTGGAAGCCGGTGTCCCGGATGGTCGGCTCAATGTTCTGACGGGTGGCGGCGCGGTTGGTCGGGCCCTGGTAGAGCATAGGGATGTCCGCATGATATCGTTTACCGGCGGTCGGAATACAGGCGAAAGCGTGGCCCGAAGCGCTGGTATCAAGCGGCTTTCACTTGAACTCGGCTCCAATTCGCCTGTCATCATCATGAACGATGCGCGCCTCGATCAAGCGGCGCAGGCCGTGTGCGATGGTGCGTTTGCCCAGGCCGGGCAGAATTGCCTGGGCGTGCAGCGCGTGTTCGTGCAACGGGGCGTGTACAGGGCTTTTCGTGACAAAGTGGTTGCCGTGGCCTCCCGTCTGAAGGCCGGGCATTCGCTGGATGGCGATGTGGATGTGTGCCAGATGATCCGGTCCGAGGAGGCCGATCGGGTCAAAGCGTGGATTGAAGAGGCCGTGGGTGCGGGCGCCGTCGTGCTCTGCGGTGGAGGGCAGCACGGCGCCGTGATCGA